>JBBRXI010000022.1:0-14581 GCA_038248575.1 Burkholderiales bacterium
AAAACGCCTCCCCCCCGCCCCCCCGCCCCCTTCCCCTCTCCTGGTCATCTATTCTTGCCCTCCGCCCGCGGCCCGCGCCCCCCACGACCGGCAGGTCGAGCGCGAGCAGCCAGCGTTCGTTGTGCGCTTCGAGCGTGATCGCATAGCGATGGCTCTCGCCACGCACTTCAATCGTCGCGTTGTGCACAGGGACTTGCCGGTTAGTCGGCGTCCCGCGCCAGGTCCGGCCGTCGTAATCGCCAAGCACGGGCCCGCGCCAGTACAGCCGCGACTGTTCGGGTGGCGGCTCGGCGAACTCGACGCGAAAGGCGATCGCGCCGGACTGGATCAGATTGTCAAGCGACCCGGGCGACATCTCGGCCGACAGGCCGACCAGGCCGGAATGGGCGTCCTGCGGCAAACCCCAGAGCGGGCCGCCGACGCGCGGAAAGAGGAGAAAGGCAAGCAGCATGAAGGGAATTGCCTGGGCGAGCAGCAAGGCGGCGTAACGGACGATCGCCATTGGCGGCTGGGCGCCGCCGTGTACACGGATCAACGTTGCGCCGAGCAGGGCCACTGCGGCGAGCAGCCAGAGCCCGGTGGCGATGCCTTGCGCATAAAAATAGTGTGTCAGCAAGAGAAAGAAGCCGAGCATGATGAGGACGATGGCATCGCGAGCGGCCTTCATCTCCAATGGCTTTAACGCCATCAGAAAAACGAGCAGGGCGACGCCGGCGTCACGCCCGAACAGCGTGCGAAACTCCCAGGTGATGCCGGCGACACCGACGCCGAGAAGCAGCGCCAGCAGCCAGCGTGCTGGTAGGCGGCCTTTGCGCTGCCACAGCGTCAAGCGCCCGATCAATGCCGCTCCGGCCAGACCCGTCAGCCACAGCGGCAAGTGGCTGGCGTGCGGTGCCGCCGTCGCGCCGGCCACAGCGAGCAGCCACGGGACGGCGCCCTCGTCGAGCGCTTCAAGCGTGGCTTTATTCGAGGCCATAAAGAGCGAGCGTCTCGAGGCAGGCAGCACGGTGACTTTCGCCTTGATCCGGGGCGATTTCGAATCCGGGCAGGCGCAACCCGTAAGGCATCTGCGCCTGCTCGGCGGCGATCACCCAGCCGGTGAGCAACGATAGCCGAGTTTCGACGCCGCCGCCCCCCAGCAGCGCCCAGTCGAGCCACAGCTCCCCGGCGCCACCACCGGCAAATTGCTTGATGAGCAGCGGCCGCTTGTCGGCGTCGCGGGCCAACGCTTTCCAGGCGATGTGGCGCGGCGAGTCGTTCGGCTGGCGCAGACGCAGGCCGGTGAAGTCCTCATGACCGGTTTCGCCGTGGCGTTGTCCGGGTTGCCCAGCGGCGCTCAGCAGGGGCAGTGGGGTGGTGATCGGCTGCGCATAAACGACGGCCGACAGGCGTGGGTGCACACGGCTCCAGGCGCGGAAAAAGCCGAGCGGATAGCGCGTCGATAGCGTCATGCGGCCCGGGTCGAGGCGACCACGGAGCGGCGCCGGACAGGGGATCGCGACGCGCGTCTTGCTGCCGGCCGGGAGGTCAACGCGGACACCGGCGTTTTTTCCGAAACTCAGATCGAGGGCTCGGCGGGGGTACGCGCTCGGGTTGTCTACGACGATCTCGAACGCTGCGTTGTGCCCGGCGAAAACCGCTTCGCAGCGTGCCGGCGCTAGCCCCAGCGCGGCGAGATTGCGATAGGTATGGAGCATCGCCACAACGCCAAGTCCGGCGAGCAGGAAGACGAGTGCATGACCGAGGCTCAGGTTGTAATTGATCGCGCCGAGCAGCATGACGCACAAGACGAGAGCAAAGAGCAGGCCGCTGCCGGTCGGCACGATGAAGATTCGGCGCCGGTTGAGCGTCAGCGGCAGCGCGTCGCCGCGCCGTGACAGCCATCTTCCGAGCGCGTCGAACATCAGTCCACTGCGCTGGCGCGAATGAGCGCCGTGATATCGGCCGGGCGCGCATGGCTCATGCTATTGATGAGGCGCAGCCGATGGCAGGCAACGCTCGGCAGGACCGCCTGCACGTCCTCGGGCAGGACCATCGTCCGCCCGGCGACGAAAGCCCAGGCGCGGGCAGCGGCGAGCAGGGCGAGCGCCGCGCGCGGGCTCAGGCCATGGATGAACTGTCCGGAGTTGCGCGTCGCTTCAACGAGCGTCTGCACGTAATCGAGCAAGGCGCCCGAGACATGGACCGCCGCCGCTTGCTCCTGCAGTGGCGCGAGCTGGTCGGGCGTGAAGCAGGCGGCGAGTGGCAAGAGGTCGCGACGGCCGCCGCTTTCGAGCAGCGCGCGCTCAGCGTCGTGGTCCGGGTAACCGAGTTCGATGCGCAGCAGGAAGCGGTCGAGTTGCGATTCGGGCAGCGTGAAGGTGCCGATCTGGCTCGACGGATTTTGTGTCGCGATGACGAAAAACGGCTCAGGCAAGGGCCGTGTCTGACCATCGGTCGTCACTTGACGTTCTTCCATTGCTTCGAGCAGCGCGCTTTGCGTCTTCGGCGTCGCGCGGTTGATTTCGTCGGCGAGCAGCACCTGCGAAAAGATCGCGCCCGGGAGAAAGCGAAAATCGCTGCGTTCGCGGTCGAAAATAGAGATGCCAATGATGTCCGCCGGCAGCATGTCGCTGGTGAACTGGATGCGTGAGAACTGCAGACCGAGCAGTCGGGCGAGTGTGTGCGCCAGCGTCGTCTTACCAACACCGGGCAGATCTTCGATGAGCAGGTGGCCGCGCGCCAACAGGCAGGCGAGCGCCAGGCGTATCTGCGGCTCCTTGCCGAGGATGACGCGGTTGGCTGCGGCGATGACTTCGGCGATCGTCGATTCCCGGGCGGAATTTGGCATGGCGGCTGTCTGTTTGTCGTGTGGGAGCGATTAGGACGATAATGCTTGGCGAATGTACCGTTGCCGCGCAAGCGATGCGGACCAACTATATCCGGTCTTGGGGCCGTCAGGGGAGGCCAGCGTGAGCCGTACCGCATTCATCACCCACCGCGACTGCCAGCTGCATGACATGGGCGCCTTCCACCCCGAGTGCCCGGCGCGCCTCGCGGCGATCAACGATTACCTGATCGCGCACGGGCTCGATCATTACTTCGCGCAGCATGAAGCGCCACTGGCGACTTTCGAACAGTTGCTGCGCGTGCATACGGCAGCGTACCTTGAGCGCTTACAGCGCAGCTCGCCGGCTGCGGGCATCGTGCACCTCGATCCGGACACGGCGATGAATGCGCATACCTGGCAAGCCGCGCTGCGCGCCGCCGGCGCCGGCGTGCTGGCCGTCGACCTGGTGATGAGCGGCGAGGTGGACAACGCTTTTTGCGCCGTCCGCCCGCCCGGTCACCACGCCGAGCGGCAGGGCGCGATGGGTTTCTGCTTCCTCAACAACGTCGCCGTCGCCGCGGCACACGCGCTCAAGGCGCACCGCCTGGTGCGCGTGGCGATCGTCGATTTCGACGTCCATCACGGCAACGGCACCGAGGACTGTTTCAGCGGTAACGAGCAGGTGCTGATGGTCGGCATGTTCCAGCACCCCTTTTACCCCTACAGCGGCACCGACAACCCGGCGCCCAATATGCTCAATATCCCGTTGCCGCACGGCACCGACGGCGATGAATTCCGCCAGGTGGTCTACGATATGTGGCTACCCCGCCTGCGCCAGTTCCGGCCCGAAATGATCGTCGTCTCGGCCGGATTCGACGCGCATAGCGAAGACGATCTGGGCGGCATGAAGCTCGACGACATGGACTTCGTCTGGGTCAGCGAGCAGCTCAGGCAGATCGCCGACGAGAGCGCGCAGGGCCGCATCGTCTCGATGCTCGAAGGCGGCTACGTGCACGCGGCGCTGGCGCGCAGCGTTGCCGCCCATCTTAAGGTGCTGGCCGGAATCTGAAGGTTTTGCCCGCCGCGGGTCAGCCGCTCGGCCGCTGCCGCGTTTTTCGTGTCGGGCGGCCCGCCTTCGGTTAAAATCACAAGCTCATTTTTCTGGTGCTCCGTCGATGAACCCAATTACAGGATCTATCGTTGCCCTGGTGACCCCGATGCACGCTGACGGGGCTCTCGATCTGCCCGGCTTGCGCAAACTCGTCGACGTCCATGTCGGCGAGGGGACTGACGCCATTGTCGTCGTCGGGACGACCGGCGAGTCGCCGACCGTCAATGTCGAGGAACACCGGGAACTCATCAAGCTCGTCGTCGAGCAGGCCGCCGGCCGCATTCCCGTAGTCGCCGGTACCGGCGCCAATTCGACGGCCGAAGCGGTCGAGATGACGCAGTTCGCCAAAGCGGTCGGTGCCGACGCCGCGCTGTCGGTCGTTCCCTATTACAACAAGCCGACGCAGGAAGGCTTGTACCGCCATTTCCGGGCGATTGCCGAAGCCGTCGATATCCCGGTCATTCTCTACAACGTCCCCGGTCGCACGGTGGCCGACATGAGTACCGAGACGGCGTTGCGCCTGGCGCAGATCGCCAACGTGGTCGGCATCAAGGACGCTACCGGCAGCATCGACCGTGGCTGCGAACTGATCGCCCGCGCGCCCGCGGGCTTTTCCATTTACAGCGGCGACGACGCCACGGCCTGTGCCTTGATGCTGTTCGGTGCCCGGGGCAATATTTCGGTGGTCGCCAACGTCGCCCCGCGCCTGATGCACGAACTGTGCGCCGCCGCGCTGCGCGGCGATTTGATACGCGCGCGGGAACTCAATTTCCGTCTGCTCGGTCTGCACCGACAATTGTTCTGCGAGGCGAATCCGATCCCGGTCAAGTGGGCTTGCCAACAACTCGGGATGATCGGCGAAGGCATCCGCTTGCCATTGACGCCGCTCTCGTCCGAGTGTCATGAACGTGTTCGCTCGGCGCTGCGCCAGGCGGGCTTGTTGCCTTAATCACAGATTTTTTCAGGAATACCCGATGAAACGTGTTGTTGTGCGTCTGACGCCGTTCTTGCTGGCGCTGGTGCTTGCCGGCTGCAGCAGTCTTGGTCTTGAGTCCAAGAAAATCGACTACAAGTCGGCCTCCGCAGTGAAGGTGCCGACGCTCGAAATTCCGCCCGATCTGACTTCGCCAACGCGTGATGACCGTTTTGCCGTACCCGATGGCGCCGGCAAGGGAACGGCGACTTTCTCGGCCTACGCCGAGGAACGGTCGCCACAGGCGCGCAGCAAGCAGCCGAGCGATATTCTGCCGCAGGTCGACAAGGCGCGCGTCGAACGCGCCGGCAGCCAGCGCTGGCTGGTCGTCGCCGGGACGCCGGACAAGATTTGGGACCAGGTCAAGGACTTCTGGCAGGAGACCGGTTTTCTGATCAAGCTCGAGTTGCCCGAGGCCGGCGTGATGGAAACCGACTGGGCCGAGAACCGCGCCAAGATCCAGGACGACGTGTTGCGCAATCTGCTCGGCAAGGTTGTCGACTCGCTCTATTCGACGGCCGAGCGCGACAAATTCCGTACGCGTCTCGAAGCGGGCAGCGAGCCGGGGACGACCGATATATTTATCAGCCATCGCGGGATGTACGAGATTTTCGTCTCCGAAGGCCGGGACCAGACCAAGTGGCAGCCGCGCGAAGCCGACCCGGAACTCGAGGCCGAGATGCTGCGCCGCCTGATGGTGCGCTTTGGCACCGAGAAGAAGCGCGCCGATGCGGAGATCGCCGCGGCCAAGACGCGACCGGCCGAGCGCGCCAAGCTCTCGCGCGGCAACGACGGCGCCGGCACGCTCGAGGTCCAGGAATCGTTCGATCGCGCCTGGCGTCGCGTCGGTCTGGCGCTCGATCGCGTCGGCTTTACCGTTGAGGACCGCGATCGCGCAAAGGGGCTTTATTTCGTTCGCTACGTCGATCCGGAAGCCGACGACCAGAAATCGCCGGGCTTGCTGTCCAAGCTTGCGTTCTGGAAAGGCGCCAAGCCCGATCCGCAAACCAGGTACCGGGTTTTCGTCAAGGAAGGCGGCGCCCTGACCCGCGTGCAGGTGCTCTCGTTCGAAGGCGGCGCTGACCAGTCCGAAACGTCGAAGAGGATCCTCGGGCTGCTCTACGATCAATTGAAGTGATCCGTTTTGCCTCGCTCGGCAGCGGCAGTCAAGGCAATTGCCTGGTTGTCGATGCCGGCGATACCAAGCTGCTGGTGGACTGCGGTTTTTCGACGCGGACAACGGTCGAGCGGCTTGGACGGCTGGCCATTGCTCCCGGGCAACTGGCTGGCGTGCTGGTCACTCACGAACACAGCGACCACATGGCCGGCGTTTTCAAATTCGCCTGCCGTTATGCGCTTCCGGTCTATCTGACGCACGGCACGCATGCCGCTGCGCCGCGCGGCAAGTTGCCGCTGCCCGAGTGCCGGCTGATTGACAGCCACGCGCCGTTTGCCGTGGGCAGCCTCGAGATTCATCCGTTCCCGGTTCCGCACGATGCGCGCGAACCGGTCCAGTTCGTATTTTCCGACGGCGCGCAACGGCTCGGCGTGCTCACCGATAGCGGATCGATCACGCAGCATATTGTCGACGTATTGAGCGCCTGCGATGCGCTCGTCCTCGAATGCAATCACGATCGCGAACTGCTCGCCGCGTCGGCCTACCCGGCGATGCTCAAGCGGCGTATCGCCGGAAGCTTCGGTCATCTCGACAACCAGCAGGCGGCTTCACTGTTGCAGCAGATATCCACCCGCCAGCTTCAGCACCTCGTCGCCGCGCACCTGAGCGAGAAAAACAATCGTCCACAACTGGCCGTGCGTGCGCTCTCCGCGGTGCTTGGCTGCAGCGAGGCGTGGATTGGCGTCGCGTGCCAGGACAGCGGTTTTGGCTGGCGGCAATTGAGGTGAGTGCGCCACCGCATTCTGACAAACAAAAAAAGCCGGCCTAAGCCGGCTTGTTCATGCCAGAAGCAATTTACTTCTTGGCCGGGTCAGCAGCCGGAGCAGCCGGGGCTTCAGCGGCAGCAGGAGCGGCCGGTGCAGCGGGGGTGGCAGCAGCATCAGCAGGCTTGGCAGCTTCGGGCGCCGGAACAACAACTTGCGGAGCAGGAACGACGACTGGAGCAGGAACGACGACAACAGGAGCGGGCGTTTCCTTCTTGGCACAGGCAGAAAGGGCAACGGCAACCAAGGCGGCAACAAGCAACGAGTTCTTCATTTTTAATCCTAATTGATAAGAAATTTACAACACCAAATAGTCATTTGGTTGACTGGAGTTTATGCTAGCCAGTCAATGATTATAGCAGGAAGCGTTTGGTGCGTAAGAAAACGCAAAAAGCATAATTTGAAAGGGTTTTTCAGAGACCAAGGGTCGTTGCCGATATCGGCTCACCGCCCTCGCTGAGGAGGTCCTCGAAGCGCCGCACATAAGGCGCGCAGTCGGCTGCGCTGTCTACGATCAGCTTGGCGCGCGCATGGTCCTCGTGAAAGCGCACCAGCGCGTGGCAGTCATCACAAATGACCAACGAATCGCTGAGCGAGATCAAATGCTCCGGGCATCGGGTGACGGCCATCTTATCGGAATAATCGGCGAGAAGTTTCATGAGGCGCGGACTGTTTCGACGCAACGGCCCGGCGTCGCGGATGACGATCTGCAAACGGTTCTGCGCACTGCTACCGAGGAAACTCCGGAGGACTTCGACGTTGTCGGACCGTTCAAGCTTGAGCTTGACCAGATCTTCATCGAAAATGCGAACGGTCTGTGCAGCGCGCGGCAAAATCGCCGACAGCGAAGCATCGTATTGCGACCAGCTGGTCGTCAGTTCGCTGCCCATGATGTCCTCACAGCAAGAGTGGTGGTTGAGAAGCGATCGCCGCGAATTTTTACCGATTGGGCCAGAAAAGCAAAGCGACGAAAAAAACCCGCCGTAGCGGGTTTGCCGAGCAGCGTCGCTTATCGGTCGCCGTAGGTCCGGCGGTTGCCGTCGCTGCCGGCGCTGCGCTTGGCACCATCACGCGGGGCGCTGCGCTCGTAGCGGCCGCCATGGCCTTCTTTGTGCGCAGCCGGCTTGGCAGCGCCGCGATGCTCGCCGCTCTTCCAGGCTGGGCGGCCGTTCGGCTTGCCACTCGGACGGCCGCTCGGCGCGCGGCGCGTCGGTTCGTGCCCGACGACGACCTCGACCGGAATCTGCTGATTGGTGAAGCGCTCGATCTTGCGTACGTTGAACTGCTCGGCGTGATTGACCAGCGAGATCGCCAGTCCATTGCGTCCGGCGCGGCCGGTGCGGCCGATGCGATGGACGTAGTCCTCGGCGAACTTCGGCAGGTCGTAGTTGAAGACGTGGGTGATCGTCGGCACGTCGATGCCGCGCGCGGCGACGTCGGTGGCGACGAGGATTTGCACCTGGCCGCGACGTAGCGCCATCAGCGTGCGATTGCGCGCGCCCTGATGCATATCGCCGTGCAGCGCGGCGGCGTTAAAGCCAGCGATATTGAGGCGGTCGGAAATCGTGTCGGCGTCACGCTTGGTGGCGGTAAATACCAGCGCTTGACCGATCGTCACGTCGCGCAGCAGGTGGTCGAGCAGGCGATTCTTGTGCGACAGATCGTCGACGAAGTGCATGCGCTGCTCGATGTTTTCGTGCTTGGCGTGCGAGGCGTCGACGACGATCGTTTGCGCGTCGCGCGTGATCTTGCGCGCCATCTGGCCGACGGTTCCTTCGAGCGTTGCAGAAAAAAGCATCGTTTGACGCGAGGCCGGCGTCGCCGTGATGATTTTTTCGATGTCGTCGATGAAACCCATGTCGAGCATGCGATCGGCTTCGTCAAGAACGAGAACCTGCAGCTGCGAAAAATCGATTTTTCCCGATTCCATGTGATCGATCAGCCGGCCGGGTGTGGCAACGAGAATGGCCGGGTTGCGCGCCAGCAGCTCCATTTGTTTCGGATAAGGCATGCCGCCGAGGATGGCGACCGCTTTCAGGTGGCGCAGCGCGCCGGCGTACTTGTCGGTCGCCGCAGTGACCTGTAGCGCAAGTTCGCGCGTCGGCGTCAGCACCAGCATCTTTGGCTGGGCCGGCTGGAAACGGATGCGGTCGTTGCCGCGACTATTGCCGAGTGCGCGCGCCGACTGGCGTTCCTGGGCAGGCGTGCGCCGCGCTGCCGGCACGAAGGCCGGACGCTCGAGCAGCGCCAGGCGGTGGAGCGCCGGCAACATGAAGGCAGCGGTCTTTCCCGAGCCCGTCTGCGACGAGACGAGAAGATCCCGCCCGGCGAGGGCGGCGGGGATGGCTTGCGCCTGGACCGGTGTCGGTTCGCTATACCCCGAATCGGAGAGCGCTTTAAGAATGGTTTCGTGAAGCCCGAGTTCTGCAAAAGTCATCAATTTCTTTCGTATGGAACGACGCCGCGCTGCCGTAAAAATCGGCGCACGGGCGCAAAAAAATGCAACGCCAACCAACGAAATAGTTAGAGAGACTCTGCCAGTGCAAGAGAATTCGATACTTTTCGGCACAAAAGCTTTGTGCCAGGGCGGTGTTCAATGAACGACACCAGAAGGCAGGAGGGCTTTAGAAATGCGGCCAGGTTCGCGAAGCGCGTTGTCGGTCTGCAGTTTGCTTTCTGCACAAGGACAGCGGCAAGTGTACCGGATTATGGCGTCGCCGTCCACGACGACGACAATCCGGCCCGCTGTCACGGCCCGTTTCGCTTGGCCTAGCGCGGTCGCGGCGATTTCTCGAGTCCGCCGATCGCTTGTCCGGCCCTGATGCCCTTGGTGGCAAACCAGCCTTGGTTCATCTCAAGAGCAAAGCGCGCCGGGCCTGCGGCGCAGTGGCTCGTTTCGCTTTGCGGCTGCATGTCCTCGATATTGAGGATTTGCCCGCGCTGGTCAAGGAAGGCGACTGAGAGTGGCAGATAAGTGTTGCGCATCCACATGCAATGGCGCTCGGCGTCGGGAAAGACGAACAGCATCCCGTGGTTGGCGGCCATGCTGCGACGATTCATCAGACCTTGCATGCGATTGGCCTGGTCGGCCGCGACTTCGGCTTCGATGCGATAAAAGCCCGCAGTCAGTTCGATGCCCGGCATTTGCGCGCGCAACGGCGCGCAAGCGAACAAGGTCGTGCACAGGACGGCGATGAAACGGCGCATGACGGGCTCCGGAAAGTGGGCAGGAATGGTGTGGCGTTGGGGTTGACGTTGTCAACCTCGCTCAGTCTATTTTACCGCGCGGCCGAGTGCGCGCCGTCAAGCGCCCGGCCTTTGCGCAGCGCGCGGACCGGTCCTTGCGCCTTTTGCGCGCGTCCTCGCTCGCCGCTTTGCGGCGCGGCTGCCTTGGCTTTGGCCGCTATGCTCGTTTTTGCCAGCGCGCGCTTCGGCCGTGCTACGTCGGCGACGGTGAGTACCGCAGCGTCCTCATGTTCAGCGGCCTTCGGCAGCGCGAATGACGCGTCGCTGCACAGCATGAATCCCGCGGCAATGAGCATCGCGCAATAGCTTCGCATTTTCATCGGACATTACTTCCACAATGGCTGACAGAGCGCGTCGCCCGGCGACCTGGAGCCGCGCGCGCTATCAGAAGTCCCGGACCGGCCCCGGGCGCGGCGTTCACGAAATCGCTTCGACGTCGTTACGCATCGTCTCGATGTCGACGCGTTCAAGGACGACGTCGCCGCCCTTGGCGTTCTCCTCGATCTGGTTCAGCTTGCGCGCACCGCACAGGGCGTTGACGTTGCTGCCGTTGCCCTGCGCGGTCGTCCAGCCGATGACCAGGGGCGTCATGGTGCATTCATACTTTTTGCACAGTGGCGCCCATTTTTCCCCGAGCGCCGCGATTTTCGGCAGGTTTTCCGCCTCGAACCACTTGATCTTGCTTTTGGCGAGCGTGATGTCGACCTTGGTGTCGACGGTGATCTTGCCGGTCAGCGTTCCCCGCTCGAGCGGCGAATAGGCCTGGAAGGTGACGCCGTTCTGCTCGCACATAGCGAAAAATTTGCCGTCAGCGGCGCGGTCGAGCATGCTGTATTTTTCCTGGATCAGGTCGAGCTGGCCGGCTTTGGTGTATTCGATGAACTGCTCGGGGCTCACGTTCGACGCGCCGATGGCGCGAATTTTTCCCTGTTTCTTCAGATCCATCAAAAAGCCCATCGTATCGGCGATCGGACAGGGAAATTCCGGAACCTCCTGCCAGTGCACGATATAGAGGTCGATGTAATCGGTTTTGAGCCGGCGCAAGCTCATCTCGATCTCTTCGGCGATGCGCTCGGGCCGGGTATTGCGCATGATGCGAAAGCCATCGCGCTCGACGAGCAGTGCGCCTTCCTTGACGTCCCAACGGAGCCCGCATTTGGTCGCCAATACATAGTCGCTACGCCGCCCGACGAGCGCCTTGCCGACAACTTCTTCGCTGTGGCCCAGACCGTACGCAGGCGCCGTATCGAGCAGGGTGACGCCCAGTTCGCGCGCCCGGTGTATGGTGCGTATCGATTCCGAATCGTCGCTCGGTCCCCATTGACTGTCGCCGCCGATGGCCCAGGCGCCGATGCCGACGACCGATGCCTCGATTCCCGATTTTCCGATTTTCATCGTTCGCATTTCGCGCTCCTTTGGTTTCGAAAAAACCTCTATTATCCGCGCATTTCGTGCAAATGGAATCACGAGGGAATCACGAGGGAATCACGAGGGAATCACGAGGGAATCACAAGGGAATCACAAGGCTTGTTGCGGAACAGTCTCAGGGATACGATCGCCAGTTCGCCGTGGCGGGTTGTCGCGACACCGCGTGGTCAGCAGCCGGGTGGCTCAAATCGCGGCGCCGCCGGTCCGATTTTTTCATAATGAACCGCAATGCAGTTCATTGCCCTCATCGTGTTTACCGGAGAACAAAAATGAAGAAAGTTTATATCGTCCAGACCAGCCTCGTCTCGCAAGCCGAACTCAACGCCCTGTTTGCCGAGCTCGTCCCTGACGCCAAGGTGCATAACCTTATCGACGACAGTCTCTTGCACGACGTCATGCACAACGGCGGTATCGACGATAAAGTGATTGCTCGGATGTGCGCGTATTTTCAGGCCGCAGCGGCCAACGGCGCCGACCTGATTTTCAATCAGTGCTCATCGGTCGGCGAAGCGGCCGACATCGCCGCCCGCTTGGTCTCCGTGCCGGTGCTCAAGGTCGATGCGCCGATGGCTGAAAGGGCTGTTGCGCTCGGAACGAAAATCGGCGTCGTGGCCACCGTGCACAGCACCATGAAGCCGAGCTGCAACCTGATTCGCAGCAAGGCCGCCGCCGCCGGCAAGAACGTCGAAATCGTCGAATACCTGGTTCCCGGCGCGCTCGACGTTCTGATGAAGGAAAAGAACCGCGAGAAGCACAACGCGCTGGTTCTCGCGTCGGTCAGGAAGGCCGAGGCCGAGTGCGACGTGATCGTGCTCGCCCAGGGCAGCATGACGGTCCTGCTGCCCGAACTCACGCAGATCAAAAAACCCGTGCTGACCAGCCCGCGCATGGGCGTCGAACGCGCCCGGGAAATATTGCTCGGGCCGTGAGCCGCGCGGCTATCCGTCAGGCCGGCGTGAAAACCGGATGGCGGGAAATGCGCAACGCCGCGCAGGCGGCGCCAAAACCGTTGTCGATGTTCACGCTGACCAGGCCCTGCGCGCACGAGGCCAGTGCGCTGGAGAGTGCAGCGCGTCCGCCGTTGGCAACGCCGTAACCGACCGAGGTCGGCACGGCGATGATCGGCGCATCGACGAGGCCGGCGAGGACGCTGAACAGCGCGCCCTCCATCCCGGCGACGGCGATGACAACCGAAAATGATCGGATCTCGTCGAGCCGCTTCATCAGTCGCCATAATCCGGCGACGCCGACGTCGCAGACGAGCGGCGCGTCGTAGCCATGAAAGGCAAAGGTGCGCTGCGCTTCGCGGGCAACCGGCAGGTCCGAGGTGCCGGCGCAGACGATGCCCGGACCGCTGACCAGCGGCCGCTTGGTGTAACGATGAAAGGCGGTCAGCGAGGACGCGTCGTGGTCGATCACGGCACGCAGTTCGCCGGGCAGGCCGGCGAATTTCTCGACCGCCAGGCGCGTGAGCAGAAGCGGCCGTTCTTGTGCGGCGCTCAGAATCGCGGCGATCTGATCGACGCTCTTGCCTTCGCAGAAGACCGCTTCGGCGATCCCGGTGCGCTCTTCGCGCGCCCAGTCCATTTCAAATTCGTTCACCCGGCAACTTTCAGGAAAGCGCCGCCGCGGCGGTAGGGGCGCAGGCCGGCGAAGCGCCGCCTGACGTCCGTACATAAGCGCGCGACCTGCTGTTCAACGCGCTCGCGGTCGGCGCCGAGCGGAAGCTGGTCGCATTCGACGTAAACGCCGTCGGCGGTGATCCGGCAGCGGATCGCGCCGGCTGCCGGCAGCAGTTCGCCGAGAACCGTCTCGACGTCCTCGATGAAGCGCAGTGCCGCCGCGTCGACACCGATGCCGGTCTCGATGCGGCTAGCAAGGCACGGCGAGGCCGGCAGCGCGGCGAGATCGGTGAGACCGAGCCGGTGCGCCAGCGCGTAGATGTCGGCCTTGCCGAGGGCGGCCTCGACGAAGGGATGCAAGACGTCGCTGCGCTCGGCGGCGGCGAGGCCTGGGCGATAGTCGGACAGGTCGTCGACGTTGGTGCCCGAAGCGATGCGCAAATCGGTCGTGGCGCGAATGCGCGTGTAAAGATTCGACTTGCAATAAAAGCAGCGATCGACCGGATTGCTGCGATAAACCGGGTCGGCGAGTTCGCCGGCGTCGATCAGTTGCAAGGACCAGCCATGGCGCCGCGCATGCGCCTCGACACGCGCCGTCGCCAGCCCGGGAACCGCTGGCGACACGGCGTGGAAGGCGTGCATTGCCGTGCGCGCGTGGGCGTGTGTGGCGTGCGCCAGCACCATGCTGTCGACACCGCCGCTGACGGCAATCGCCAGCTCGGCGTGCTGATCGAGGACCTCGACCAGCCGGAGCAGCTTTTCGTTGGCCGTCATCGGCCCTCCTCGGGTTGCTCATGTTCGCCGAGCCGTTGCACGTGTCGCCGCGCTGCCAAGCCTTCAACGCCGGCCAGCTCGTCACTCTCGACCTTGAGCGAGGAGCGGCCGTCGGGACGCTGTGTCCGCTTGCGCGACAACGCTCTTCCGTCAACATCGATGCGCTCATGGCCGCGCTCCAGACAGACGCGTTGCTCGCGGCGCCAGCGCAAGCCGATCGTCGTCGTCTCGACGAAGCAACTGGTGCACACCGCCTGAAAGTCCGCCGGTCTGAGCAGCAGGCGAAAGTCGCTCATGACTCGCCCTTTCTTGCCTTGGCGGTTGCCGACGGTAAGGTCGATGACGCCGCCCGAGGCGCGCAGACGGTCGGCAGCGATCGCCAGTTCCTCGCCGGACATGTCGTCAATGTCAAAACTCACGACGATCACCTCGTCGTTTGCCGTGCTCGCGGTCGCCGGCCTGTCGTCCTGCGAAAATACCAGCGCGCGCAGGACGTTGGGCATGTCGGCCAGATCGCGCGTGCCAGCCCCGGTGCCGGCAGCGAGCAGCACGCCGGCTGGCGGCGGAGCGGCCTCGTCGCGCACGAGGTGGGCGACGATCGCGGCGCCGGTTGGCGTCACGCGCTCGCCGCCAATGCCGTCGTCGCGCCAGCGAAAACCGCGCAGAATCTCTGCAGT
>JBBRXI010000023.1:0-14431 GCA_038248575.1 Burkholderiales bacterium
CGGCGATCGGTTCGCTCGTTGCGCCGACGATGAAGGACAAGGGTTATCACCCCGACTTCACGGCGGCGCTGCTCTCGGTCGCCGGAACGCTGGCACTGCTCATGCCGCTGTCGATCCCCTTTCTCGTCTTCGCCTTCATCTCCGGTGCGTCGATGCGTATTCTCTCGATGTCGGGCGTCATTCCGGCGCTCATCTGCGCCATGGCGCTGGCCGTCGTCTGCGTCCGCTACGGCAAGAAGACCGGCTGCGACAACGGCTCGCAGCGCGCTTCGTGGCCTGAGTTCTGGGCGGTGACAAAAGACGCCGGGCCGGCGCTGCTCATGCCGGTGATCATCGTCGGCGGCATCTGGACCGGCACCTTCACGCCGACCGAAGCGGCGGCAGTGGCTGTCGTCTATGGCCTCGTCGTTTCGCTCTTCCTGTACAAGGACCTCAAGGTGCGCGACCTGCCGGCGATCGCTTTGAAAGCCTTCCAGACGAGCGCCGCGGTGCTGCTGGTGATCGGCGCGACCGGCGTCCTCTCCTGGCTGCTCACCGCCGAGATGGTCGCCATGCAACTTGCCGAATGGATCCAGTCGGTCGCCAGCCAGCCCTGGCAGTTCCTGCTGCTCCTCAACATCGTCCTGCTCCTGCTCGGCATCTTCATCGAACCGTTGCCGGCGATGCTGCTCACCGCACCGCTCTTTCTGCCGATGGCGCAGGCGATGGGAATCGACCTCGTGCTGATGGGCGTCATCATGGTCATGAATCTGTCGATCGCGCTGTACACGCCGCCGGTCGGCGGCACGCTGTTCGTCGCCGCCAAACTGTGCAAGGCGAGCATCGGCGGCATGTCGATCCACATCATGCCGCTGATGGCGATGAACGTCGCCGTACTCTTTCTGACCACCTACGTCCCCTGGCTGTCGAAGGCGCTGCCGAAATTGCTGTTCGGCGTCGGCTAATTGCCGCGCTGCTTTTCATTCGCCAAGACCCTGATGCCTTTGCTACTATATCGGCGAGGGTTTTGGTGAAAACCGCCCGCGTGTCGCTAATAACAATGAAGTGTGACGCGTTAGGTCGCGAACCAGTCTCGTTCCCGTGCTGGGCAGCAACTTTTAACACACCGCTCAGCACATTCGCCCGGGGGAGCCCTTTGCTTTATCCGCTCAGCGGTGAACACCATGCCGGTGCTGCCTGGCGCTGCGCAAGTGCAGCGGCTCGACCGTTTCTGATTTCGTTGATCACTAAAATTACAGGGAAACAGCAATGACAGATCGTCACTTGTCCCGCACGCCGGGCGCGCAGCGGAACGCTCTCTTGCGGCTTATGGTCGTTCTCCTCGCTTTCTCGCCCGGACTCGCGCTTGCCAGTTCGGAAGCCAACCTCGTCCTGCCCAATCTCAGGGATGCGGCGCTCGCTACCTTCGTCGGCGGCATGACCGGCTGGCAACTGCTCTCGTACGGGCTGTTCGTTTGCCTCGCCGGCCTCGCTTTCGGCGCGGTGATTTACGCCCAGGTCAAGGCCATGCCGGTGCATCGCTCGATGGCCGAAGTCAGCGAATTGATCTACGAAACATGCAAGACCTATATGATCACGCAGGGCAAGTTCATCCTGCTGCTCGAAGTTTTTATCGGCACGATCATCATCGCCTACTTCGGCTGGGTGCAGCACATGGGCGCGTCCGAAGTGGCGCTGATACTCGCCTTCTCGCTCGTCGGCATTGCCGGCTCGTTCGGCGTCGCCTGGTTCGGCATCCGCATCAACACACTGGCCAACAGTCGTACGGCGTTCGCCGCGCTTGAAGGCAAGCCCTTCCCGGTCTACGCGATCCCGATGAAGTCGGGCATATCGGTCGGCATGATGCTTATCTCGACCGAGCTCTTGATCATGCTCGGCATCCTGCTCTTCGTTTCGCCCGCGCTCGCCGGCAAGTGTTTCATCGGTTTTGCCATCGGCGAATCGCTCGGCGCCGCAGCGCTGCGGATTGCCGGCGGCATCTTCACCAAGATCGCCGATATCGGCTCCGATCTCATGAAAATCGTCTTCAAGGTCAAGGAGGACGATCCACGCAACCCGGGCGTCATCGCCGACTGTACCGGCGACAACGCCGGTGACTCGGTCGGGCCGACCGCCGACGGTTTCGAAACTTACGGCGTCACCGGCGTCGCGCTGATCAGCTTCATCCTGCTCGCCGTCCCCGAGGCCGCCTTCCAGGTCCAGCTCCTCGTCTGGATCTTCGTCATGCGCGTGATGATGATTTTCGCCTCGGGAATCTCGTACATCGGCAACGAACAGGTCATGAAGGCCAAGTTCGGCAACGCGCTGCGCTTTGACTTCGAAACACCGCTCACCTCGCTCGTCTGGGTGACGTCGATCGTCTCGCTGATCATCACCTTCATCGTCTCGAAGGTACTGATCGGCAATATCGCCATCGGCGGCGTCGTCTACGCCAACCTGTGGTGGCAGTTATCGCTGATCATCACCTTCGGCACGCTCGCCGGCGCGATCATTCCCGAAGTCGTCAAGGTGTTCACCTCGACGCATTCGCGCCACGTGCGCGAAGTCGTCACCGCTTCGCGCGAAGGCGGAGCGAGCCTGAACATCCTCGCCGGACTCACGGCCGGTAATTTCTCGGCGTTCTGGCTTGGCCTTGTCATCGTCAGCTTGATGACCGGCGCCTATCTCGTCTCGCAGGGTGACCTCTCGCTCGTCATCAATCCGGACCCGGCCAAAGCCGGGATCATGGCCGCCGTTTTCTCGTTCGGTCTCGTCGCTTTCGGCTTCCTCGGCATGGGCCCGGTGACGATCGCCGTCGATAGCTACGGCCCGGTCACCGACAACGCGCAATCGGTTTATGAGCTGTCGACGATCGAGCAGCTTCCGGGCATCGAACGCGAAGTCAAGGATACCTTCGGCATCACGCTCAACTTCGACAAAGCCAAGGAACTCCTCGAAGAAAACGACGGCTGCGGCAACACCTTCAAGGCGACGGCCAAGCCAGTGCTCATCGGCACGGCAGTCGTTGGCGCGGCAACGATGGTCTTCTCGATCATCATGCTGCTCACCGACGGCCTGGTGAACAACGTCAGCCACTTGTCGATGCTGCACCCGCCCTTCCTGCTCGGACTGATCTCAGGCGGTGCAACCATTTTCTGGTTCTCGGGTGCCTCGACGCAGGCCGTATCGACCGGCGCTTACCGCGCTGTCGAATTCATCAAGGCCAATATGAAGCTTGACGAAGGCTCGACCAAGGCCAGCGTCGAAGACAGCAAGATGGTCGTCGCGATCTGCACGCAGTACGCGCAAAAAGGCATGTTCAACATCTTCATGGCGGTCTTTTTCGGCACCCTGGCCTGCGCCTTCATCGAGCCCTTCTTCTTCATCGGTTACCTGATTTCGCTGGCTATCGTCGGCCTCTACCAGGCGGTCTTCATGGCCAACGCCGGCGGCGCCTGGGACAACGCCAAGAAGATCGTCGAAACCGAACTGCGCGCCAAGGGCACCGACCTGCACGCCGCAGTGGTGGTCGGCGATACGGTCGGCGATCCGTTCAAGGACACCAGTTCGGTGGCGATGAACCCGATCATCAAGTTTACGACGCTGTTCGGCCTGCTCGCCGTTGAAATGGCCGTCGGCCTGGTCGCGCAGGGACAGCAGAACCTGACATGGGCGCTAGCAGCGATCTTCCTCTTGATCAACCTGGTCTTCGTGTATCGCAGCTTCTACAGCATGCGCATCGTCGATTAGCCATTCACCGGTCGCCGGACGGCGTGCGCTACGCCTTGCCCGCGACCGGCGCTTGTGCCGACGGCGCGCTGCACGCTGAAGGTTGTCCCGCTGACGAAAGTCCCCGTCCTGCGCGTCCAGTCGACTACAGCACGTAGCGCGACAGGTCCTCGTTGCGCGCGAGCTCGGCAAGCCGCTCATCGACGTACGCCGCGTCGATGGCGATCGTCTCGGCCGGCCCCGTGCCGGCGGTAAACGAGACTTCCTCGAGCAGCCGCTCCATCACCGTGTACAGCCGGCGGGCACCGATGTTTTCGGTGCGCTCGTTGACCGACCAGGCGATTTGCGCCAGGCGGCGAATGCCGTCCTCGGAGAACTCGAGCGTCACGCCTTCGGTCGCCATCAGTGCCTGGTACTGCATCGTCAGGCAGGCGTCGGTCGCGGTCAGGATGCGCTCGAAATCGCCCGCCGACAGCGAGTCGAGTTCGACACGAATCGGGAAGCGGCCCTGCAGTTCGGGAATCAGGTCGGACGGCTTGGCGAGGTGGAAAGCGCCGCTGGCGATAAACAGCACATGGTCAGTGCGGATCATTCCGTACTTGGTCGACACCGTCGTTCCTTCGACGAGCGGCAAAAGATCGCGTTGAACGCCCTGGCGTGAGACGTCGGCGCCCTGCGCGTCGCTGCGCGAGGTGATCTTGTCGATTTCGTCGAGAAAAACGATGCCGTTCTGCTCGACGTTGTGCACCGCCGCGAGCTTGATTTCCTCGTCATTGACGAGCTTTGCTGCTTCCTCGTCGAGGAGCAGTTTGCGCGCCTCGCGGATGCGCAGCTTGCGCGCTTTGGTTCGCGCGCTGCCGAGGTTGTGGAACATGCCCTGAATTTGTGACGTGAGATCCTCCATTCCGGGCGGAGCGAAAATCTCGGCCTGCAGCGCTTGCCCGGCCACTTCAATTTCAATCTCCTTGTCGTCGAGCTCCCCTTCGCGCAGCTTCTTGCGGAACTTCTGCCGCGTCGAGTTCTCGTCGGCGGCTTGCGCCTCGCCCGCGGAGCTTGTCCGCGCCGGCGGCAGCAGGGCGTCGATGATCCGATCCTCGGCCGCGTCCTGGGCGCGCTCGCGCACCGCCCGCATGGCTTCTTCCTTGCCGTTCTTGACGGCAATTTCGGCCAGGTCACGAATGATCGTTTCGACGTCGCGCCCGACATAGCCGACCTCGGTGAACTTCGTCGCTTCGATCTTGATGAACGGCGCCTTGGCAAGGCGCGCCAGACGCCGGGCGATCTCGGTCTTGCCGACCCCGGTCGGCCCGATCATCAGAATATTCTTCGGCGTGATTTCCTGACGCAGCGGCTCGGCGACCTGCGCCCGCCGCCAACGGTTACGCAGGGCGATGGCGACGGCTTTCTTGGCCTTGCTCTGGCCGACAATATGCTTATCGAGTTCAAGCACGATCTCTTCGGGAGTCATCTGCGTGATTTGCGACATTCTGATCCTGGGTCGAACGACGAAAAAGGGAAGAAATCTAACATGTTCTCGGTTAATCTGCTGCCTGTGGGTCACCGGCTGGCGAAGGGAGTTTCATGAAATTACGCACGGTTTGCCTCGCCCCTGGACGCGCGGCGCCGGGAATGACGCTGGCCGCGGCGATCGTCGGCCACGACGGCCACACGCTGCTCGCCGCCGGCACGCTGCTCGCCCCGGAAATGCTTGACCGCCTGATCCGGCGCGGCGTCGAGACCCTGTCCGTTGTGCTGCCGGACACGCGCGACGAGGAAACCGTGGCCATGGCGTTGGCGATCGCTGAGTCGCGCGTACGCTCGCTGTTTCGCGGCAAGGGCAGTCCAGCGCGTGAAGCGCTCGGCGCGGCGATTCTCGACTATCGCCGGCAGCAATGCCGATGACCCCGCCGGCCCTCTCCGAACTGCTGGCCCACGCTGCCGCGCTACCCTCGCTGCCCGAGGTTGTCAGCTATCTGGCGCGCGCGCTCAACGATGAGGGCGCCGACGCCGATCCGCTTGCGCACCACCTTAACTCCGAGCCGGTGATCGTCGCCCGCCTGCTTGCAGCGGCCAATTCGGTCGGATCCGGTTTGACGAGCCCGATATTTTCGGTCAAACAGGCGTTTCTTGTTCTTGGTATCAACCGCGTCGTCAGCATCGTCCTCGCCTCGGCGCTGACCTATCGTTACGACGCGCGGGGTAGCGGCTTCGATTCACGGCTGCTTTGGCGCCACTCGCTCGGCGTCGCAATCTGCGCCCGCGTAGTCGCCGAGCAAAGCGGCTTCAACCCTGAAATGGCGTATACCGCCGGGCTGCTCCACGACATCGGCCAACTCCTCATGTTCACTGCCAGTCCGGGGCTCTACGTGCGGGTGCTGGAAGTCAAGCGCGGCGAAGACACGACGCTGATCGCTGCCGAGCGCTCGCTGTTCGGCTACGACCATGCAGCGGCGGGGCGGGCGCTGGCGACCGCCTGGCGGTTACCGCTCGAAATCGGCGACGCGATCGCCGGGCATCACGAACCGGACGAGATGTTCAGCGAAATAGGTAACCTGGTTCATGTCAGCGAAGTGCTGAGCCACGCGCTCGACCTCGACGACCAGCCCGACAACCGCGTTCCCGACGTTTCAGAACTGGCCTGCGCCCATCTCGGCCTGTCGTGGCCGCGGCTGGCCGGGCACTTTGCCGAAATTGAGGCGCGTTATGACGGGATCACGCTCGCGCTCGGGGTCTAATCGAGCGTTTCGATGGTGAAGTTGCGGTTGGTGTAGATGCACAGGTCGGCGGCGATTTCGAGCGACTTGCGGATCACTTCGGCGGGCTCGAACGCGCTGTTTTCGATCAGCGCGCGGGCTGCCGACTGCGCGTAGGCGCCGCCCGAACCAATCGCGATGATGCCGTACTCGGGTTCGAGCACGTCGCCGTTGCCGGTGATGATCAGTGAATTGTCGCGGTCGGCGACGGCCAGCATCGCCTCGAGGCGGCGCAAGGCGCGGTCGCTGCGCCAGTCCTTGGCGAGTTCAACTGCCGAACGCAATAAATTACCCTGGTGCTTGTCGAGCTTGGCTTCGAAGCGTTCGAAAAGGGTAAAGGCGTCGGCTGTGCCGCCGGCGAAACCGGCGAGTATGCGGCCGTCGTGGATGCGCCTCACCTTGCGTGCGGCCGACTTGATGATGATGTTGCCGAGCGTCACTTGACCATCGCCGCCCATCGCCACCCGTTCGCCGCGACGCACCGAGAGGATCGTCGTGCCGTGGTATTGCTCCATGGAATCCTAGCGCTTGGCGAGAAGAATCGTCGCCACCGCCTTCAGGCCGACGACGCCGAACAATTCGGCAACCAGATGGTTGGGATGGCGAAAAACGATCTGCTTGCCCGTCCGGCGGACCGTCGTCAGCACGTTGAGCAGCGCACCGGCGCTGATGAAATCGATACGTGTCAGATCGGCGCAGTCGATCAGCACCGGATCGGTGGCCTCGGTACGCTCCGGCAAATCGCCGAAGCGCATCGCTTTGATGTCGCCGCGCAGGACGTAGGCGCCGACCGCAGGATCAGCCGGCGCCGACTCGGCGACCATTTTGCGCACCGGTTCCGGGGCGGCGACGTGACGGGCCTCCCACGACGGCGGCGAAACCTCGAAGGTCACTGCATAGTTGATCGCCATGTCCTCGAAGGTGTCGTGCTGACCTTGCATTTGATAGAGTTCAAGCAGCATCAGCCAGCACTCCTGGTGCGCGGCGCGCCCCGTTTCAGCGCGCTGCTCGAGCAGCGCACACAGCGCATCGCGGCCAAAAAGCTCGATGTCGCGCCGCGCCTTACGCGCTTGATGGACGAGGTCGAGCAGCTGCCCGCAGCCGGCTGCGTCGAGATCGCGCAATTGCGACAGATCAACGCGCAGCCTCGGTGTTTTTTCGAGCGCTTGGCGCAGAGCGGTGAAAGCCGCCTCGTTGGCGCCGGTCAATGCCCCCCTGAAGAGCAGGCTACGCGGAATTGCTTCCGGGACCTTGCCCCGGCCTTCCGATTTGTCGTGCCAGGCGGGCGGCGACTTCTCGAACGAGCGTGCATATTCGACGCCGAGCGCATCAAACGGGGCTTTCTTTCCGGTCAGCTGATAGAGATCGAAAAGCATCAGCCAAAGTCGCTCGCCAAGGCCGGGACCGTTCATGCTAACAGCCTTTTCAAGAGCGGTGCGCGCGGCCTCGTCCTGGCCATTGGCGAAAAGGATTGCGGCTTCCTCGGCTTCGGCGTCGATCGGATCAATATCCGCCTCGATCTGGAAATCGAGCGAGGTTTCACTAAAGACAAAGCTCGAACCGTCGAGCGTCGCGGTGGCCCCCCTGATCGGCTCGGGCGCAGGCGCAGGGGGCTTTGGCGACGATACGGAATGACTCTTGGCGCGTCCTTCGCCGCGGGCGGGATCGGGCTTGATCTCCTTCCCGCGCGGCACGGCGGCCGGTCGGGAGACCATTTTTTTGGGCTCTTTCTTAAAGAATGAGAAAACCATAGCCTCTGCAGATCACTTGCGCCTTATCGGTAGAATTCTGTTTTAACACATCGCCGTAGACTGTGCAATTTCATCAGCCCCCCGGTGTTCTGGCCGTGCTCATGACGCGAGGCATGCAACAGTCGGCGCAGCGTCCGCGCAGATCGAAATCGATTCGTGACAGCGAGAAACCGCTCGGCAAAACCGGTGCTGCCGGCGGTGCGGCTTCGAGGCAAAAAACGCCGCCGCAATCCTCGCAACGAAAATGAATATGCGCCTTGTGTTCGCCGGCGGCGGCCGCCGAAAAGCGAAAAACTCGGCTCGCATCGGGATTCTTATGCACGAGGCCGGTCGCGGCGAGCCAGTCCAGCACGCGATAGAGCGTCACACGATCCATCGTCGCCGCGCCAAGAGCCTGCTCGATCTCGTTGTGGGTGAGCGCCGCAGGCGCCGCACGCAACAGGCGCAAGACCCGGATGCGTGCCGGCGTTGCCCGCGCGCCAGTGCCGCGTATGTGCTCGGCGACCGCATCAGCGTCAAGGAACTTGGAAGAGGGCACGTCTATGTTCCGCCGGGGTGTCAGACGATTAAACCATAGCGCCACCCTAGATGCAACCGGGTTGCAATAACCGCGTGCCCGAATCGCCAACGGGAACTGTTGAAACGTTTGTCTGCCGAATACAGTGCTACGACGGGTGTCGGGAGTGCCGGATTCGGCCTTGCGCGGCAAAGCAATCGTTCTCACGGAGATCATCATGGACAGGCGTCAATCTTTAAAGTGGCTGGGGGGTTTATCGGCGTTTGCGCTGCCCTTCGCCGCGTCGCTAACCGCCGTCGCCAAGGACGGCGGCGGCACGTCGCTGATCAAGAGCAAGAGCGAGTGGGCCGCGCTGCTGCCGGCCGACGCTTATCAGGTGCTGTTCGAAGAAGACACCGAAGCGGCCGGCACGAGTCCGCTCAATAACGAGAAGCGAGAGGGCGTTTTTGTTTGTGCCGCGTGTTACCAGCCCTTGTTCGACAGCGCGACGAAATACGAGAGCGGCACAGGCTGGCCAAGCTTCTGGCAGCCACTGCCCAAGGCCATTGCCACCAAGACCGATTTCAAGATCCTCTATCCGCGCACCGAGTATCACTGCGCGCGCTGCGGCGGCCACCAGGGGCACGTCTTCAACGACGGGCCGCAGCCGACCGGCAAGCGCTACTGCAACAACGGTCTCGCGTTGCGCTTCGTCGCGCGCGGCGACAAACTTCCCGAGCTGCGCTCATGACCGGCCGCGGCTTTGCCGGGTTCGCATCAGCGCTGGCGGCTCTGGCGCTTTTCGTCGCCGGCCCCGCAGCCTGGGGCGCCGACGCGCCGAACGCACGGCCGGTGAGCGGCGCGACGGCGATTTTCGCCGGCGGCTGCTTCTGGTGCACCGAGGCGGATTTCGAAAAACTGCCCGGTGTTTTGAGCGCCGTGTCGGGCTATACCGCAGGCCAGAGCGCCAAACCGACCTACGAACAAGTTAGCGCTGGAACCACCGGCCATACCGAAGCCGTGCTCGTCACTTACGACCCGGCCCGCGTTAGTTACGCACAGCTCGTGGAGTATTTCTGGCCCACCATCGACCCGACGGTCCGCGACCGCCAGTTCTGCGACAGCGGCAGCCAGTATCGCAGCGGCATCTACTGGCAGAACGATGCCGAACGCAAGGTCGCCGAAGCGAGCCGCGACGCGCTGCTGGCTGGCGGCAAGTTCAAAACGATCCACACTGAAATCATCGCGGCGACGACCTTCTACCCGGCCGAAGATTATCATCAGGACTACTACAAGAAAAACCCGATTCGCTACAACTATTACCGCACCGGCTGCGGACGCGACGCGCGACTCGAGGAACTTTGGGGCAAGAAGAAGTAAGCGGCTTCGCCCGACTATTTGCGCTTGGCGCGCGGGTGCGCCGAATCGTAGACTCTGGCCAGATGCTGAAAGTCGAGGTGCGTATAGACCTGCGTCGAGGCGATGCTGGCGTGGCCGAGCATGTCCTGCACGGCGCGAAGATCGCCAGATGATTGCAGCAGGTGAGAAGCAAACGAATGGCGCAGCATGTGCGGATAAACGCGCGCGGGCAGGCCCTGCCCCAGCGCGCGGCGCGCGAGTTGCTCTTCGATCACGCGCGGATTGATGCGCGCGCCGCGCTGGCCGACAAACAGCGCCGTTTCCTCGGGCTTCGCCAGTTCATGCCGGCGTTGCGCCCACGCCGCGAGCGCCTGGCGCGCCTTGCTGCCGACCGGAATCAGCCGCAGCTTGTTGCGCTTGCCGAGGACGCGCAGTTCGCCGGCGGCGACGTCGGGCAGGCAAGCCAGATCAAGCGCGGCGAGTTCTGCAAGGCGCAGACCCGACGAATAGAAAAGTTCGAACATCGCCTGATCGCGGACCGCAAGCGCGTCGTCGCACACGCGCTCGAGCAGTCGATTGGCTTCGTCGGGCGAGAGCACGTGCGGCAGCGCCTTGGCGCTCTTTGGCGCGCGCACGCCGTCGACCGGATTGGCGGTCGCCAAGCCACGCCGGCCTAGCCAGCGATAGAAGCCGCGCCAGGCCGAGAGCAGGCGCGCCAGCGAGCGCCCGCCAAGACCACGGGCGTGCAACTGGGCGATGAAACGCCGAATGTGCGGCGTCTGTACGCTGATTACCGTCAGCTTGCCGGATGATTCAGCAAGGAAGCGGCACAGCACGCCCAGATCGCGGCGGTAGTTGCTGACCGTATGCGGCGATTGGCGCCGCTGCGTGGCGAGCTCGTCAAGGTAGGCGTCGATCAGCGCGCTCGCCTGCATGGCGCGCTAAGCCTGGCGCAAAACGCGCGCCAGCGCTGCCGAGGCCATTTCGCCCAGACGCTCGAGATAGAGCGTCCCCATACCGGCGTAGAAACGCCGAGCGTCCTCGCTGCCGAGCGCGATCATGCCCATCGTGCCGCCACCGTTGCGCATGGCGATGAGCGCCTGCGAACGGATATGCGTCGACGCGTTGCCGAACCACGATGAACTCTCGAAACCAGCCGTCGTTCCGCAATAGGGCTCGGTGAGCGTCTCGGCAAAGACCTGCAGTTCCTGGCTGACCGCCGCGAACTCGGGCAACTCGTCGGCGTTCTCGCGCTTGTCCCACAGGCGCAAGGCGACGTGCGGAATCGAAAAGTCGTCGCGCAGGTGAAAGTTGAGCGTATGGAGCACGGCCTGGAACGACGCGGCGGCGATCATCGCGACACCGAGCCGGTGCATCTTTTCGCTGATCGTGTCGTTCTCCTCGCCGAACTGCAGCAACTCGCCCATCTTGCCTTCGAGCTGTCGGTTCTTGTCGCGCAGGCTGAGCATCTGGCGTTCGGTGATCGAGATCGTTCGCCCGCCGTGCGGGTGAGGAATGACAAGGCGCGATAGCGGCTCCGCGTGCTCCTCGAAGAACTGCGGGTTGTCCTGCAGGTATTGGACGACTTCCTGTGAATTCATAGATCAATTTCTCCGGTAAATACGCAGACGGCGGGCCCGCTCATTAACACCGGGCGGCCTTTGCCGCCCCAGGCAATCGACAGTTCGCCGCCACGCGTCGCGACGCGCACCGGCGAATCGAGCAGTCCGCGCGCAATCCCGGCGACGACGGCGGCGCAAGCGCCGGTGCCGCAGGCCAGCGTCTCGCCGGCACCGCGCTCGAAAACTCGCAGGCGTATCGCCTGCCTATCGACGATCTGCATGAAGCCGGCGTTCACCCGGCGCGGGAAGCGTGGATGCGTTTCGATCAACGGTCCGAGCGTTTCGACCGGCGCCGCGTCGACGTCGGCGACGATGTGGACGGCGTGCGGGTTACCCATTGAGACGGCGGTAATCAAGAGTTCGACGTCGCCGGCCAGCAAGGGCTGGACCAGGTCGTCGCAGGCGCTGATGAAGGGAATTTCGTCGCGGGCAAAGACCGGAACGCCCATATCGACGGTGACGCTGCCGTCGGCGTTGAGGCGCGGAGCGATGACGCCGCCCAGTGTTTCGACGAGGATCTCGCGCTTGGCGCAGAGCCCCTGATCGTGCACGAAACGCACGAAGCAGCGGGCGCCGTTGCCGCATTGCTCGACCTCGCCGCCATCGGCGTTGAATATTCGATAGCGAAAGTCGCAGTCGGGTCGACGCGCCGGTTCGACAAGCAGTATCTGATCGCAGCCGATGCCCAGGTGCCGGTCGGCGAGACGGCGCAGCTCGGCGACGCTCAGCGCGATCGACTGGCGAACGCCGTCGAGGACGACGAAGTCGTTGCCCAGGCCGTGCATCTTCGAAAACTTGAGTTTCATTGTCAGGTGGCAGGCGTAGTGGAATCGGCACAAGGATTCGTCATTATAAGGTCGGCGATGGTAAAGCGCGCCGCCGTCGACCGACGGCGCATCGCCCGCGACGGGCGATGCAGCGGGAAGTGGTGATCGGCGGTCAATGGCAATACAATGCCGCGACCCGATCGGTCCGGCGGCTCGCCAGCCGCTGCCGATGACGCCGGAACCAATGACCCTGATGACCTCTCTGCTTGTTACAGCTTCCGCGGCCTGCCGCTGCGCCGCCCCAGCGCCATGCTGAGCAACCTTTGGCGCCTGCCCACAGTCGGCCTGCTCTGGCTGCTGCATTTCCTGCCGCTGGCGGCGATCGCCGCCAGCGGCCGGCAGCTCGGGCGTGTGCTATACGCGCTGGGCGAGCGCCGCCGGCGCGTCGTGCAGGTGAACCTCGCCCTGTGTTTTCCGGAACTCGACGCGGCACGGCGCGAGCAACTGGCCAAGGCTCACTTCCAGGCGCTGGCGCGCAGCCTGCTCGAGCGCAGCCTTTTCTGGTGGTCGAGCCGCGAGCGACTGTCACAACTGATCCGCGTCGAAGGCGAAGAGAAGATCCATGCCTTGCGCGCCGCCGGCCAGCCGGTGATCCTGCTCGCCCCGCATTTCGTCGGCCTCGATGCCGGCGGCGTAGCGATCGCCATGCGTTTCGATTCGGTGAGCATTTACGCTGCGCAGAGCAATCCGCTGTTCAACCGCCTGCTGCTCAAGGGCCGCCGCCGCTTCGGCGACCAGTTGCTGCTGTCGCGCCAGGATGGCGCCCGGGCAACGATCAAGGCGATGAAGTCGGGCCGTCCCTTGTACTACCTGCCCGACCTCAACGCGCGGCGCCGCGATTCGATCTTTGTCCCGTTCTTTGGCGTCCAGGCAGCGACGATCAGCGGCTTGTCACGGCTCGCCAAAGCGGCCGGCGCCGCCGTCGTTCCCTGTGTCACCGAGATGCTTCCCGGCGACTGGGGCTATCGCGTCGTTATTGGCGATCCCTGGCCCGATTTCCCGACCGCCGACGTCGAGGCCGATACGGCGCGCATGAACGCATGGATCGAGGCGGCGGTGCGCACGATGCCTGAGCAGTATTACTGGGTGCATCGCCGCTTCAAAACGCGGCCGGAAGGCGAAGCGCGGCCGTATTAGGCGCGGTCGCGCGGCGGCGCTACGGCTGGCGTTGCAGGTGGTAGAGCGTCAGATTATCGACGCGGCTTACGACCCGCGCAGCCACGCCGGCGAGCTCGGGTAGCGTTTCGCCGATCAACCAGATCTCGCCGTTGTGCTCCAGCGCGCGGCCGATTTCCTGCGCATCGAGCGGCGGCAGCACACGCCCGGCGTAGAACGACAAGGCGCCGTCGTTGAGCCCGGTACGCAACTGATAGAGCGGCGAGTAGACCGCCGCTTGCGCCAGCAAGGTCTGCGCGGCAAACTTGCGCGGCTCGTTCGACGAATGCGCCTCGGCGTAGACAAAAGCAGTCGCCGTCAATGCCGCGACGAGCAGCACCGGCGCGGACACCGTGTCGGCGCGCAGCAGCCGGTGCAGGGTGAGTAACGCAAGCGGCGGCAAAAGCCAGAGCATAGTGCGCGCAGCGTCTGGCGACTTCGTTAACGCGACGATCGCCGCGGCAATTACTGCGCTGACGAAAATCGCGAACAGGCCGCGGTTGACGCGCAAAAACGAGCCTTGCGCCGCGCACAGATAGTGGCTCACGATGATCGCCAGCGGCGGCGAAAAGAGCAGCGCGTATTGCATCTGCTTATTGACCGTCGCGCTGAGCAGAATGAAGACGACCGCCAGCCAGACCCAGGAAAAGCGCACGAGCGGTGGCGTCACAACGCCACGCCGCAGCGCCATCACTGCGGCTGGGATGAGTAGCACACCCCACGGGGCAAAGAATTCGAACCAGTGCGCGAGATACCACCA
>JBBRXI010000024.1:0-14030 GCA_038248575.1 Burkholderiales bacterium
AACGCGCCTTCTCGACGTTGAGAATCTTGCCCTTGAGAGGCAGGATTGCCTGGAATTTTCGGTCGCGTCCCTGTTTTGCCGAGCCGCCCGCCGAATCGCCCTCGACGAGGTACAGTTCGCACAAAGCCGGGTCCTTTTCCTGACAGTCGGCGAGCTTTCCCGGCAAGCCGACGCCGTCGAGCAGTCCTTTACGCCGCGTCATTTCACGCGCCTTGCGCGCCGCATCACGGGCGCGTGCGGCCTCGACGATCTTGCCGGTAATCACCTTGGCATCGAGCGGTCGCTCTTGCAAAAACTCAGTGAGACGGGCCGCCACGACTTCCTCGACCGCCGGCCGCGCTTCCGACGAAACAAGCTTCATCTTGGTTTGCGACGAGAACTTCGGGTCGGGCATTTTGATCGACAGCACGCAGGCGAGGCCCTCGCGCATGTCGTCGCCGGTGATGTCGACCTTGGCCTTCTTGGCAATGTCGTTTTCTTCGATGTACTTGTTGATCACCCGTGTCATTGCCGCACGCAACCCGGTCAGATGCGTGCCGCCGTCAGCCTGCGGGATGTTATTGGTAAAACAGAGCACCTGCTCGGCGTACGTATCGTTCCACTGCATCGCGACTTCGACGCCGATCACCCCGTTCGGAACAATCGACTCACCGCTCGAAGAAAAAACGTTAGGGTTCAGCACCGTCTTCGATCGATTGATGTACTCGACAAAACCCTTGACGCCGCCGAGGAAGGCGAAATTCTCCTCTTTGCCGGTACGCTTGTCGACCAAGCAGATCTTGACGCCGTTATTGAGAAAGGACAGCTCGCGCAGACGCTTGGCGATGATTTCGTAATGGAACTCGATCGGCCCGAAAATTTCCTCGTCGGCCATGAAATGGACTTCGGTTCCACGCCGCTCGGTCTGCCCGATAACGCGCAAGGGCGAGACCTCGACGCCATTTTGAATTTCGATCGACTGGTCAACAGCGGCACCGCGGTTGAAATCGAGCTGGTATTTCTTGCCGTCGCGGCGAATCGTCAGGCGCAACCACTTCGATAAGCCATTGACGCAGGAGACCCCGACGCCGTGCAGTCCACCCGAGACCTTGTACGAGTTCTGGTTAAATTTTCCGCCCGCGTGCAGCACGCACATGACGATTTCGGCGGCCGAACGCTTGGGCTCATGCCGGTCGTCGAACTTTATTCCCGTCGGAATACCGCGGCCGTTGTCGGCAACCGAGATCGAGTTGTCGGGGTGTATGGTGATGACAATATCGTCGCAATGCCCAGCGAGCGCCTCGTCGATCGCGTTATCGACGACCTCGAAAACCATGTGGTGCAGCCCGGTGCCGTCGGACGTATCGCCGATATACATGCCAGGGCGCTTACGCACGGCCTCGAGCCCTTCTAGTTGCTGAATGCTCGATTCATCGTAGGTCGACAGACCATTCTCTTCAATCATGCGGTATCCAGTTTTGTTTCACGTGAAACGGTTTTGTCGTTGTAACCGACTCAAATGCGCATCGGCATCACGACGTACTTGAAACGATCGTTGCCTGGTATGGTCAGCAAAGCGCTCGAATTAGCGTCGTTAAATCCCCACTCGACCGTCTCGACCGAGGTGTTATTGAGTACATCAAGGAGGTAACCGACGTTAAAACCGACATCGATCGCGTCGCCGCTGTAGCTCACTTCAATCTCTTCCTGAGCCTCTTCCTGTTCGGCGTTGGCGGCCATGATTTTCAGACTGCCGTCACCGAGCACGAGGCGCACGCCGCGAAACTTCTCGTTGGTCAAAATCGCCGCGCGGACCATCGACTGCAGAAGCGCAGCCCGGTTGAGCGCCACGACGTTCTTCAGCGTTGCCGGAATGACCCGTTCGTAATCCGGAAACTTGCCATCGATCAGTTTCGACACCAGGCTGACGTCGTTGAACTGGAACCGGATCTGGTTGGGTGCAAGCTCGATATGCAGCGGATCGTCGTTATCGCCGAGCAGTCGATTAAGTTCCAGAACCGTCTTGCGCGGCACAATGAGTTCCTGGCGAGTCGTTGGCGCCTCGCCTGAGTTTGCCAACGGCATACTGGCGTAGGCGAGCCGGTGACCGTCGGTGGCCACCGCGCGCAACTGCTCGCCATCGACGATGAGCAACAGTCCGTTGAGGTAGTAGCGAACGTCCTGGGCGGCCATCGAAAACTGCGTCTGACCGAGCAGCTGACGAAATTGCTTCTGCGTGACGCTGATTCTTCTCGCCTCGCCGTCGGTGATCGCCATGCGCGGAAAATCTTCGGCCGGCAGCGTCTGCAACGTGAAGCGGCTCTTTCCGGAGCGCACCTGCAGCCGCTTGTCGTCAAGGTTAAGACTCACTTCAGCACTATCCGGCAGCGAGCGCAGGATGTCCTGCAACTTGCGCGCACCGACGGTCAGCGCGCCGTCGCCGCCGCCCGCCGCCTGGCCGGTCGACGTGGTGATCTGTATCTCGATATCGGTCGCCAGTAAGGTCAACGTGTCGCCCTTCTTTTCGAGCAGCACGTTGGACAGAATTGGCAGGGTGTGTCGCTTCTCGACAATTCCCGATACCGACTGCAAGGGCGCCAGAAGTGTGTCGCGTTGGGTTTTAATAAGAAGCATATATATATAAATCCTATAAAGACAATAGCGAGGTCAACTCTGGGGGTATCCGTGTTATATCGTTTGGTTTCAATTAATTACATGAGGTCATCGGTCTGCAGAAGCTCTGTATCAGCCTGTTGATGAAAAGGGATAACTTATTCACAGGGCCAGATTTCGCGTCTTATTCACATATTGCCCACATGCTGTACGCCAGTTATACATACTCCGTTCAGCCCTTGAGGACCTGCAAGAGCACGTGCACGTCGTGATTCAGTTCGTTGTCCTTGGCGCGTAGCGCTTCGATCGTGCGCACGGCGTGCAGTACGGTCGTATGGTCGCGGCCACCGAACGCTTCACCGATCGAAGGATAGCTTTGCGAAGTCAGGTTCTTTGCCAGCCACATGGCCACTTGTCGTGGGCGGACGATTTGCCGTGTGCGCTTCTTCGAAAAGAAATCGGAAACCTTGAGCTTGAAATAGTCGGCGACGGTCTTCTGGATGTTTTCGACGGTGATTTGCCGGTTGACTGCGCCGATCAGGTCTTTGAGCGATTCCTTGGCAAGATCGAGATCGATCCTGCGCCCGTGGAAGGAGGCGTAGGCCAGCACCTTCTTTAAGGCGCCCTCGAGTTCGCGCACGTTAGAGCGCAGGTGTTTGGCGATATAAAAAGCCACGTCGTCGTCGAGCAACACCCTTTCAACCTCGGCCTTCTTCTTGAGGATGGCGACGCGCATCTCAATTTCTGGCGGCTCGATCTGCACCGTGAGACCCCAGTCAAAGCGCGTGATCAGCCGGTCCTCGAGACCCGAGATGTCTTTCGGATAGGTATCGCAACTGATCACGATCTGTTTTTTTGACTCGATCAAGGCGTTGAAGACGAAGAAAAATTCTTCCTGCGTGCGGTTCTTGCCGTTGAAGAACTGGACGTCGTCCAAAAGCAGCACATCAAGCGAACGGTAATAGCGCTTGAAAGCATCGAAGGACTTCGTCTGGTAAGCGCGCACGACATCTGAATAATAATCCTCGGCATGCACATAGCGGACGACAATTTCCGGATTGTGCTCAAGGATGTGGTTGCCGATCGCGTGGATCAGGTGCGTCTTGCCAAGACCGGCACCCCCATAGATGAACATAGGGTTATACGCCGTCCCGCCTGGGTTGGTTGCCACCTGGACCGAGGCCGCGCGCGCCAGGTCGTTGGCTTTGCCGACGATCAGGTTTTCGAAGGTGAACCCGGGAATCAGCCGCGTCTTTTCGTAAGGCGGCCGATGTTTTTCCGGCACCCTCGCCTGAGCGATGATCGGATTTATGGCCACCGCCCGTGCAGCCGGCTGCGCGCCGTCGGCCGGCGCCGATGGCGCGTGTCCAAGCGCAGCGGGCGCCCGCTCGCCGAGCATCAGCAAGACGCTGACCGGCGTCGAAAAGAAGGCGCAACCCAGTTCTTCGATCCGCGAAAGGTAACGTTCCTTGACCCATTTGAGAATGAAGCCGTTGGGTGCAAGCAAGCGCAGACCGTTCGCCAGATCATCTTCGCCCTCGAGGCGGAGCGGACGAATCCAGGTGTTAAATTGCTGAGGCGGCAGTTCTTGCTCGAACTGACTCAGACACGATTTCCAGAAGCTGCTCATCACTAGCGAATCAAACTGACCCCGGTTAACTGCAGCAAGCGCGAAGGCATTAGTGCCGCGATGGCAACCCCTGCATGACGGCCCGCGCCCCACGCCGGGTCAATATTTTTTGGCCCATTCGGGGCAAGAGGAAAGGGTTGTTTTGTCGAGCTTTTTTCGCTGCGCACGAAAAACTCAAGCGAGCAATTTTACCCTTTCACGGCAAAGTTATCCACAGCTCGGCTAAAAATTTAGACTTGACAAAAGCGAACCAGCCGGAGTCTAATTGCGCGCTTCCTCAGCACTGACTTCAAGGGCTTTACAATGAAACGCACCTACCAACCGTCGGTTATTCGTCGCAAACGCACCCACGGCTTTCTCGTTCGTATGGCAACCCGCGGTGGTCGTGCCGTGATCCGTGCTCGTCGCGCCAAGGGCCGTCACCGTTTGGCCGTGTGATCGAACAAGCGCCAGCGCGCCAGCGTCGGCCGTCAGCCGCCGCGTTCCCGAAGACTTATCGACTGATCAAAACGGATGATTTTTCATCCGTTTTTGGTTTCCGCAAGGCGTTAAAGAGCCCTCATTTCCTGTTACATTACCGCTTTCGGGGGGCGGATGAAGCGCAACAAGCGCGTCTGGGTCTGGTCGTCGCCAAGCGCTTCCTGCGTCGGTCGGTCGATCGCAATCTGATCCGTCGCCTGGCGCGCGAGCACTTTCGCTTGCTGCACGGACGTTTGCCGGCGCGCGACTTGATCGTGCGCCTGGCCACGAAACCGAAAGAATTGGATCGACGAGCGCTGGCCGAAGAAATTCGCAGCTTGTTGGGTAAGATGATTCCACCACAACGATGAGCCGATGAAATCCTTGCTGCAGGCGCTGATCCGCTTCTACCAGTACGCCATCAGTCCATTTCTTGGGCCCCGTTGCCGCTTTATCCCGAGTTGCTCGGAGTACACCGCCGCTGCGGTGGAGAAATACGGTCCGCTCAAGGGCTCGTGCCTCGGACTTAAACGCATTGCGCACTGCCACCCGTGGAACGCGGGTGGTTTTGACCCTCTTCCCTGAAATTTAATTGTATAGGCCGTTCATGGATAACCGACGCCTGATTCTTCTCTTCGTCTTTTTCTTCTCGCTGGTCATGCTTTGGGATTCCTGGCAGAAATACAACCAGCCGAAGGTCGCCGCGCAGGGCGGGCCAGCTGTTTCCGCTAACGCAACGCCGGTACCGGTGCCCTCCCTGCCGGGTGCCGCTGCCGTGTCAGCCGTACCTGGCGCCATTCCAGCCGCCCCGGTCGCCGCGACCGGGCAAGTCGTTCGCGTCAAAACCGACCTCTTCGCGGCCGACATAGCGACGCAGGGCGGCGATATCGTCACTCTGGAACTGGCCCGCTACAAGGCGAGTGACGACCAGCAGAAAGTTTTTTCGCTGTTCGAGCCGGCGCATCAGTACCTCGCGCAGAGCGGCCTGATCGGCGACGGGCTGCCCAACCACAAGACGGTGTATAGCGTTGCCGGTGGCGTCCGCCAGCTCGCGCTGGCGCCGGACGCCAAAACCGTGCAGTTGCGCCTCGAGGCGCCAGCGGCCGGCGGCGTCCAGGTTGCCAAGGTCTATACCTTTACGCGCGGCAGCTATCTGATCGAAGTAACCCACGAAATTGCCAACGGCAGCGACCGGCAAATCGCCGCACACGCCTATTACCAGCTGCAGCGCGACACGGCAACGCCGGCCGGCGAGAATTCGATGGTCAGCACCTTCACCGGCCCGGCGGTCTACACCGAGCAGGACAAGTACCAGAAGCTCGCCTTCTCCGACATCGAGAAGGACAAGGCCAAATTCAACAGCAAGGCCGACAACGGCTGGATCGCCATGGTCCAGCATTACTTCGTCTCGGCGTGGATTCCGCCGGAGAAGCTGGCGCGCGAATTCTACGTGCGCAAGGTCGAAGGCGGCGCCAAGCCGGCCGTCGCTGCCGGGGTCATCGTACCGACGCCTTTGATCGCGCCGGGCGCCAAGGTGAGCCAGTCGGTCGTGCTCTATGCCGGCCCGCAGATCCAGGCGACGCTCGACCGGCTCGCCAAGCCGGCCGCTGAAGGCGGCGTCGGCGCGCAGGGCTTGCCGCTGGTCGTCGATTACGGCTGGTTGACGATCGTCGCCGCGCCGATTTTCTGGTGTCTCGAGCTGATCCACAAATTTGTCGGCAACTGGGGCTGGGCGATCGTCCTGTTGACGATCGGCATCAAGGCGCTGTTCTTCCCGCTGTCGGCGGCGAGCTACAAGTCGATGGCCAAGATGAAGGCGGTGACGCCGCGGCTGACGGCCTTGAAGGAGCGCTGCGGCGACGATAAGCAGAAACTCAACATGGAGATGATGAAGCTCTACAAGAGTGAGAAGATCAACCCGCTTGGCGGTTGTCTGCCGATCGTCATCCAGATCCCGGTCTTCATCGCCCTCTACTGGGCGCTGCTCGGCGCCGTCGAAATGCGCGGTGCGCCGTGGATCGGCTGGATCCATGACCTCTCGGCGGCCGATCCTTACTACATCCTGCCGGTGATCATGGTCGTTACCATGCTCATCCAGACCAAGCTCAACCCGACGCCACCTGATCCGATCCAGGCCAAGGTGATGATGCTCATGCCTTTCGTCTTCGGCGGCATGTTCTTCTTCTTCCCGGCCGGTCTGGTCCTCTACTGGGTGGTCAACAATACCCTGTCGATTGCCCAGCAATGGCAGATCACGCGAATGATCGAGCGTGGCGGAAAAGCCGCCAACGACGCCAAGGCCTGAGGCGGCGGGGCGCGCGCCGGCGCCTGAGGTAATCGCCGCGATCGCCACCGCCGCCGGCCGTGGTGGCGTTGGCACCGTCCGCGTCTCCGGACCGCAGCTCGCGGCGTTCGCGCGGACGCTGTGCGGTAAGGCGCCTTTGGCACGAGTTGCGACGCGCGCCGATTTTTGCGCGGCCGACGCGAGCCTCATCGATTCGGGCCTTGTCCTTTATTTTCCCGCGCCGAATTCCTTCACCGGCGAGGACGTTCTCGAACTGCACGGCCATGGCGGCATCGTCGTCATGCAACTTCTCCTTGCCCGCTGTCTCGACCTTGGCGCGCGCCTCGCCGAACCCGGCGAATTTACCCGCCGCGCCTTCCTCAACGGCAAGCTCGATCTCGCCCAGGCGGAGGCCGTCGCCGACCTGATCGACGCGGCGACGGCGAGCGCCGCGCGCAGCGCCGTACGCTCGCTGCACGGCGCGTTCTCGAATGAGATCAACGCGCTGCTCGCCGAACTCACCGAACTGCGCGCGCTCGTCGAAGCGACGCTTGATTTTCCCGACGAGGACGTAGATTTCCTCGCCGCGGCCGACGCCTTCGGACGGTTGGACCGCCTGCACGCGCGCGTCGCGGCGGTCTTCGCGCGCGCCGAGCAGGGCCGCCTGCTGCAGGCCGGACTGCACGTCGTCCTCGCCGGCCAGCCCAACGTCGGCAAATCGAGTCTGCTCAATTGCCTGACCGGCGACGAACTGGCAATCGTCTCGGCGCAGCCGGGAACGACGCGCGACGTCGTGCGCGGCACGCTGCAGGTCGCAGGCATTCCGCTGCACGTCATCGATACCGCAGGTTTGCGCGACAGCGCCGACGAAATTGAACAGATTGGCATCGCGCGCTCGTGGCGCGAAATCGAGCGTGCCGATGTCCTCGTTCTGCTCGTCGATGCGCGCACCGGGATCACTGACGCCGAGCGCGCGATCCTCGCCCAGCTTCCGGCGCAACTCGCCCGTCTTACCGTCTACAACAAGGTCGATCTGGCCGGGCGCCAAGCCGAACGCCACGAGGAGGCCGGCGGCGTCGCCATTTCGCTCTCGGCGAAGACGGGCGAGGGCGTCGAGCTCTTGCGCTGCGAGTTGTTGCGCATCGCCGGCTGGCAGCCGAGCGAGGACGTCTTCATCGCCCGCGAACGCCATCTGCGCGCGCTCGCGGCGACGCGCGAACACCTCGTCGCGGCGCGCGCCGAACTGCCGCGACTCGAACTCTTCGCCGAAGAGTTGCGCCTCGCGCAAAAGGCACTCGCGACGATCACCGGCGAGTTTTCCGCCGACCAGTTGCTCGGCGAAATCTTTGGCCGCTTTTGCATCGGAAAATAGAAGCCATGATCGATACGTCGCTGCTCGTCGTCATCTCGTTTGCCGCGCTTTTTGCCGGATTTATCGACTCGGTCGTCGGCGGTGGCGGATTGATCCAGATCCCGGCGCTATTCACCGTCCTGCCGCGCGAATTGCCGGCGACGCTCTTTGGCACCAACAAGATTGCCAGCGTTTTTGGTACGGCCAACGCCGCCTGGCGCTACGCAGCGCGCGTCAGGATGCCGTGGCGAACGACGCTGCCGGCGGCGGCAGCGGCCTTCGCCTTCTCGTACCTTGGGGCGATGGCCGTCGCCTGGCTACCGCGCGACCTGTTGCGCCCGCTGATCCTGATCCTGCTCGTTGGCTCGGCGGCCTATACCTTCTGGCGCAAGGATTTCGGGACGATCCACCGGCCGACTTTGGGCGGCGGGCGCGAGTTGGCCTATGCGTTGATTCTCGGTGGCGCGCTCGGTTTTTACGACGGCTTTTTCGGACCGGGAACCGGCAGCTTCCTGATCTTTCTCTTTGTACGCTTTTTTGGCTTTGACTTCCTGCACGCGTCGGCAGCGGCGAAAGTGGTCAACGTCGCGACCAACCTTGCGGCGATTCTCTTTTTTGTCCCGAACGGCTTTTACCTGCCGCTCGCCGCGCTGGCGATGGCCGTCTTCAACGTTCTCGGCTCGTTGATCGGCACGCATCTCGCTCTGCGTCACGGCAGCGGCTTCGTGCGCAAGGTGTTCCTCGTCGTCGTCTGCGCGCTGATCGTCAAGTTCGCCTGGGATACCTTCTGACCGGCCGGCGTCGCCTCCGACACGCTCCGCTAATCGTCTGCCGATTGCCCCCAGCGCGCCATCAGCGTGTGCGCGACGCCGATCCGGTCGAGAATCCGCGCGACGACAAAATCGATCAGGTCCTCGATGCGCTGCGGATGGTGGTAGAAGCCCGGGTTGGGCGGCAGGATCACCGCACCGGCGCGCGCCACGCGCAACATGTTTTCAAGGTGGATGAGCGAAAAAGGCGTCTCGCGCGGCACCAGGATCAGCGTGCGCCCCTCCTTGAGGACGACGTCGGCGGCGCGTTCGATCAGCTTGTCGGCGAGGCCCTGGGCGATTGCCGCGAGCGTTGCCATCGTGCACGGGCAGACGACCATCGCGTCGGGCGGGTTGGAGCCGCTGGCGACTGGCGCAAACCACTCTTCGCGACCATAGACGGCGAGCGTTCCCGGCAGATCTGCGTAGCGCGCGCGGAAAAAAGCCTGGGCTTCGCCGGCGCGCGAGGGTAGCTCGAGGTCCATCTCCTGGCGGGCGACGATTTGCGCGACCTGCGAATAGAGCAGTTGCACGCGGCAACCGGCGGCCAGCAGGCACTCGAGCAGGCGGACGCCGTAGGGCATTCCCGAGGCGCCGGTGAAAGCGAGACAGATCGTCTTGGACATGGACTACTCCGTGGCGTCGGCGTCGCCGCCGTGGCCAGCCGGGGTTTCGGCGAGCAGGCGGGCGGCAATAAGTCCGTTGATGATACCGAAAGCGAGCGCCGCCACAGCGAAAAAGGGCAGCAGATAGAAAATGCCGTTGTGTGGAACGAGCCACAGGCGCGCCAGCGCAAGCTGCCCGCCGATGTGCGCGAAAGCGGCGAGCAGGCTCCAGCTGACCGCGCCGAACCAGCGCTGCGGCAGCCGGATGGCGAGCGCCAGCGCGAGCAGGCTGGCGATGGCACCGGTCAGACTCATGAAAAAGCCCGGCGCGAGAAACTGGCCGAGCAGCAGCCCGCCGGCGATGACGCGCAGGCCGCTGACCCACGCCGCCGTGGCCCAGCCGTAGCGGGCCAGGACGATCAGCGTGACGATGTTGGCAAGACCCGGCTTGACGCCGGGTAGCGGCAAGGGAATCGCCGCGTCGATCAAGGCGAGGCCGATTGCCGCGGCGGCGAGCCGGGCAATTCGGTGGTCTTCGGCGTTCGTCTCGAGCCTAATAACTGAGCGAGTCATACGTCTCCTTGCCGCGCAGCACTTCGACGCTGACCTCGTTCGGCGCGCAGATGGCGATCTCGCCGGCGCGCGCGAGCCAACCCTGAAGAACACAGTACTGGCGCGGCCCGGGGTCGGCGACGACGCGCACGCGACGCTCGAAGACGCGGACCGTCGTGACGCCGAGCGGCCCGGGAACGCTGATCTCGCGATTGCGCGACAGGTCGAGTTCGGCGAAAATCTCGCCGCCGCGCCGCACGATCGCCTTTTCAGCCAGGCCGCCGTCCCAGGCAAGGCCAATCGAGGCGGCGCAAACGCCGGCGCCGAGCGCGCCGAGCAGCCAGTCGCCCGGCTTGCACAGGCCGAGCCAGCGCATCAGGTGCAGTCAGCCGGCGGCAACTCGCGGTGACGAACGAGCACGCGCGCCTGGCTGCGAAAGGCGTGCCCCAGCCACTCGGCCAAGTACACCGAACGATGTTGACCGCCGGTGCAACCGATGCCCACCGTCAGGTAGCTGCGGTGATCGCGGATGTAGCAGGGCAGCCAGCTATCGACAAAGCGCGCGATGTCGTCGCGCATGCGCAGCACCTCGGGCTCGGCCTCGAGAAAGGCGATCACCGCGGCGTCGCGACCGGTCAGCGGGCGCAGCGCCGCTTCGTAATGCGGATTGGGCAGGCAGCGGACGTCGAAGACGAGTTCGGCGTCGAGCGGTACGCCGTGTTTGAAGCCGAAGGACTCGAAGAGCAGTGTCAACCCCTGGCGCGACTCGCCGACGATGAACTGGCGTACCCACTCACGCAGCGCGTTGGGCTTAAGATCGCTGGTGTCGATGTGATGACCCAGCTCGGCGACGCTCTCGAGACGGACGCGCTCTTCGGCGATCGCCTCGCGCAGCGTGCGCTGCTCGCTAGCCAACGGGTGGCGGCGGCGCGTCTCGGAATAGCGCTTGAGCAGCGTTTCGGTCTTGGCGTCGAGGAAGAGAAACTGCAGGTCGAGTTCGCCGGCGCGCAGCACGGCAAGCTGACGCGGCAGCGTCGCGATACTGCCGCCGCCGCGGATATCGATGGCCACCGCGACCTTGTCGTAGCCCTGCTCGGCGAGCTGGTCGATGAGCGGCTGCAACAATTGCGAGGGCAGGTTGTCGACGCAATAGTAAGCGGCGTCCTCGAGCATATTGAGGGCGATCGATTTGCCCGAACCCGAAAGTCCGCTGATGATTACGATGCGCATGAGTACGAGCATAGCGGAAGCCGGCCGACACGGGCAAGCCAGGCTGGCATAAACTGGGCACCTGCACTCTGACCAACGACGCCATGAATCCTCTCGACAGCCCGCTTGACATCACTTTCCTCGCCGAGCTTGCCGCGCTACGCCGCGACATCCACGCGCACCCCGAGCTCGCCTTCAACGAAGCGCGCACCGCCGAACTCGTCGCTCGTGAACTTGCCGCCTACGGCATCGAGGTGCACCGCGGCCTCGCCAAAACCGGCGTCGTGGGCGTCCTGCGCAAGGGCAGCAGCGCGCGCGCGATCGGTCTACGGGCCGACATGGACGCGCTGCCGCTACTCGAAAAAAACGATTTCCCGCATGCCTCGCAGCACCCTGGGCGGATGCACGCGTGCGGCCACGACGGCCACACCGCGCTGTTGCTCGGCGCCGCCCGCTACCTTGCCGAGCATCAAGAAAACCTTACCTTCGACGGTACCGTCTATCTCATTTTCCAGCCGGCCGAGGAGGCCGAAGGCGGTGCCGCGGTGATGATCGCCGACGGCCTGTTCCGTGAGTTTCCGATGGACGCGGTTTTCGGGCTGCACAACTGGCCGGGACTTGCCGTCGGCGAGATCGCCGTAATGCCCGGCGCAGTGATGGCCGGGACCTGCGCCTTCGAGATCGCCGTGCGCGGGCACGGCTGCCACGCGGCGATGCCGCACCAGGGCGTCGACACCCTGGTTGCCGCGAGCCAGCTCGTCGTCGCGCTGCAGACCGTCGTCGCGCGCAATGTCCATCCCTGCGCGGCGGCGGTGGTCAGCGTCACGCAAATTCACGGGGGCGACGCCTGGAACGTCGTCCCTGACGACGCCCTGCTACGCGGAACGATTCGCGCCTTTAAGCCCGAGGTGCAGGAACTCGTCGAGCGGGCGATCGAGCGTCTGTGCAGCGGAATCGCCAGTGCCTTTGGCGCGCAGATCAGCGTCCGCTTCGACCACCGCTATCCGGCGACGGTCAATAGCGCCGCCGAGACCGCGCTGTGCCAGCGCGTCGCTGGCGAGCTCTTCGGGAGTGACAAGCTGCGCACCGACGAACTGCCGTCGATGGGCGCCGAAGATTTCGCCTATATGTTGCAGGAGAAGCCCGGTTGTTACGTCTGGCTCGGCAACGGGCCGGGGACTGGCGGCTGCACCCTGCACAATCCGCACTACGATTTTAACGACAAGTTGCTGCCACTCGGTGTCAGCTATTGGGTCAGGCTCGTCGAAGCGGCGCTGCCGGTCGGCTGACCCGGCGCCGAGTGACATCGTCAAATCACGATGCCAATTCACGGCGTCAACAGCGCGCGCCGGCCGGCGATGGCGGCAAGAACCTCCCGGCGTTCGTCGTCGCTCGCCACGCTCCACGCGGAAATTTCGCGGAGCGTGCGCAAACAGCCGCGGCACAGGCCGCTCTCCGCGTCGAGCACGCAGACGTTGATGCACGGCGAGGCCAATGGTTGAGCCGTGGCGTCGGCTGGCGCGCGCGCAGGTCGAAACATCGGTGACGAAGTCCGTGCTCAGGAGATGGCCGGGTCAGACCGCATTCACGTCCGCCAGTTCGGTTTGCGTTTTTCGAGGAAAGCGTTGAGCCCTTCCTTGCCCTCGGCGCCGAGGCGCACGCGGATATTGCAGCGCACCGTCTCGTCGATCGTCGCCGTGTCGATCGGCTGTCCGGCGATGACGCGAATCAGCGCCTTGCACTCGGCCTGCGCCAGCGGGCCGTTTTTGAGCAGGTTATCGATGATTTCGCCGATCGCCTGGTCAAGCTGCTCGTCGCCCGGAACGATCTCGTGTACGAGGCCGATGCGATAGGCTTCGGGCGCTGACAGGCGCTCGGCCGAGAGCATGTAGCGGCGGCAGTAGCGCTCGCCGATCGCCGCGAGAAGGTAAGGGCTGATCAACGCCGGTACGCTGCCGAGCTTGACTTCGTTGACGCGAAACCACGCGTCGTAGCTTGCCACGGCAATGTCGCAGGCGGCGATCAGACCGACGCCGACCCCGTACGCCGGTCCCTGGACGCGGGCGATCGTCGGCTTGCCGAGTTCGTTGAGTGTGCTCATCAGGCGTGCGAGTTGGCGCGTTTCGCCGATGGCCTCGTCCTCGCTCGTACTCACCGCGCGTTGCAGTGCCTTCGGATCGGCGCCGGCGCAGAAGGTCTTGCCGCTCGACGAGAGCACGACGACGCGCACGTGCGGATCGGCCTCAAGTTCGCGCAGGCCGGCGGTGATTTCGCCGACCATCGCCTCGTCGCAGGTGTTGTGGCGTTCGGGCTTGTTGAGCGTCAGCATTCCGACCGAATCCTCAACCTCGGTGATAATCGATTGAACCATAGAGCCTCCCCACCGGTGGCCAGCACGCGCGCAAAGCGCATAGCATACCGAAATTAGGCCCGACGCTGCAGCCGGCGCCGCGGCGCCGCCGCCTTACCACCCGCGGCGCACTGCGCGTCGGCGACTACACGCGGCTTATGAAGGGGAGCTGGGCGATCGCTAACTGGC
>JBBRXI010000025.1:0-14000 GCA_038248575.1 Burkholderiales bacterium
CATGGCGACGATGGAAAAGAAGGGCATGCCAACCGGGCTTTACGTCGTCCATCCGCTCAATGGCGAGAAGCTGCCGGTGTGGGTCGCCAACTACGTTCTGATGGGCTACGGCGAAGGCGCGGTGATGGCCGTTCCGGCGCATGACGAACGCGATTACGCATTCGCGACGAAGTACGGTCTCACAATCCGCATGTCGATTGCCTCAAAAACCGGCGCCTACGCCGACGTCACCCCGCCCTGGCAGGAAGCCTACGCCGAACTCGGTGTCTGCGTGAATTCGGGCGAATACGACGGCCTCGATTTCGACGCCGCGTTCGACGCAATCGCTACCGATCTTGCCGCGCAGGGGCTGGGCGAAAAACGCACGCAGTTCCACCTGCGCGACTGGGGGATTTCGCGCCAGCGCTACTGGGGCTGCCCGATCCCGATCATTCACTGCCCGAGCTGCGGCGACGTTCCGGTTCCCGACGATCAATTGCCGGTCGTCCTGCCCGAAAACGTGACGGTGACCGGCGCCGGCAGCCCGCTCGCCAAGATGCCCGAGTTCTACGAATGCACCTGCCCGAAGTGCGGCGTAGCGGCGCGGCGCGAGACCGACACGCTCGATACCTTCGTCGAATCGTCGTGGTATTTCCTGCGCTATTGCTGCCCCGACAACGATCAGGCGATGGTCGACGAACGTGTCGCTTATTGGTGCAAGGGCGGCATCGACCAGTACATCGGCGGCATCGAACACGCCATCCTGCACCTTTTGTACTCGCGCTTCTGGACCAAGTTGATGCGCGACGTCGGTCTCTTTGGCGCCGATCAACTCGGCGAACCGTTTGCCAATCTGCTCACCCAGGGCATGGTCGTCGCGCCGACGTTTTACCGCGAAGACGCGGCCGGCAAAAAGGAATGGATCAACCCGGCTGACGTCGACCTGGTCGGCGACGAGCGCGGCCGCCCCAGCGCGGCGACGCTACGCGCCGACGGACAGCCGGTGATTATCGGCGGCACCGAGAAGATGTCCAAGTCGAAAAACAACGGCGTCGATCCGCAGGCCCTGATTGACGAGTTCGGTGCCGACACGGCGCGTCTTTTCATCATGTTTGCCAGCCCGCCGGACCAGTCGCTCGAATGGTCGGACGCCGGCGTCGAAGGCGCGTTCCGTTTCTTGAAGCGCGTCTGGCGCATGGTTTTCGACCATGTTTCGGCCGGGCTCGTTGCGCCGTATGCCGGCGGTGAGTTAACCGGCGAACTCAAAGCCTTCCGCCGCCAGTTGCATCAGACGATCGCCAAGGTGACCGACGATTACGGCCGGCGCAAGCAGTTCAATACGGCGATCGCCGCGGTCATGGAGCTGCTCAACGCCTACACCAAGCTCGCCGGCGACTCGCCCGCCGTGCGCGCCGTTCGCCAGGAAGCACTCGAAGCCGTCGCGCTGCTCCTCTACCCGATCGTTCCGCATGTCTGCCAGGCGCTCGACGCCGAATTGCGGCCCGGGCAGGTCGCCGCGCGGCTGAGTTTTCCGAAGGCCGACGCGAGTGCGCTGGTGCAGGACGAGATCGAACTGATGTTGCAGGTCAACGGCAAACTGCGTGGCAGCCTGCGCGTCGCAGCGAGCGCCGACAAGGCAACGATTGAAGCGGCTGCGCTGGCCAGTGAGGTTGTGCGCAAACACCTGGCCGGACAGGCGCCGAAAAAACTCATCGTCGTCCCCGGTCGGCTGGTCAATATCGTCGCCTAGAAGGCAAGTGAAGAGGAGTCCCAATGCGCTCGGTGTTTCGTTTCCCCCGGATTGCCGCGTCGTTCGCCGCGCTGCTGGCGCTTGCCGTCGCCGGCTGCGGCTTTGCGCTGCGCGGCTCGTACGCGCTGCCCTACGAGAGCATCTACGTCGCGGCGCCCGATTACTCGGTCATCGGCGCGGGCTTGAAGCGCGCGATCCGGGCGAGCGGGACGCGCGTCGCCGAGACGGCAGCCGATGCGCAGGCGACATTTTTGCCAGCCGCCGAGGCGCGCGACCCGGTGATCCTCTCGCTCTCGGGTTCAGGCCGGGTGCGCGAAAAGCGCCTGCGCTATCGCTACGGCTACCGCGTCGTCGATGCCAAGGGGCGTGATCTTGTATTGCCGGGAACGGTCGAACTGACGCGCGATTTGACCTACGCCGACTCCGACGTACTGGCCAAGACACAGGAGGAGGAACTGCTCTGGCGCGACATGGAGTCCGACCTCGTCCAGCAGCTGATGCGCCGCCTGGCCGCCACCAAGCCGTCGCCGCCGACCATCGAGTAAGCCGCGATGCAGCTCAGGGGTGAGCAACTTGTCGCGCATCTTGAGCGCGAACTCAAGCCGGTTTACGCCGTCTATGGCGACGAACCGCTACTCGTTATCGAAGCGGCCGACGCCATACGGGCCGCGGCCAGGCGCCGCGGTTTCGACGAACGCGAGGTGCTGACCGCGATCGCCGGCTTCAACTGGGACGAATTGCATCACGCGGCCGGCAATCTCTCGCTGTTCGGCGGTCGCACGCTGATCGACCTGCGCATTCCGACCGGCAAGCCCGGACGCGAGGGCGCCTCGGCGCTACACGACTACTGCGCGCGCCCCTCGCCCGATACGCTGCTGCTGGTGACGCTGCCCGGGCTCGACTGGAGCGAGGAGAAAGCCGTCTGGCTGAAAGACCTGGCCGACGCCGGCGTGCTCGTCAAGCTGATCCCGCCCAATCTCGCCGAGCTGCCGGCGTGGATCGCCGGTCGTCTGGGACGGCAGCAGCAGAGCGCCGAAAACGATGCGCTGCGCTTTATCGCCGAACGCGTCGAAGGCAATCTGCTCGCTGCCCATCAGGAAATCCAGAAGCTGGGTCTGCTTTACCCGCCCGGCCAACTGACGCTGGGCGAGGTCCGCGAAGCGGTGCTCAACGTCGCCCGCTACGATCTCGACGGGCTGCGTGAGGCCCTGTTGCTTGGCGACGTCGTTCGCCTGACGCGGACGCTCGACGGCTTGCAGCACGAGGGCGAGGCGCCCCCGCTGATCCTGTGGGCGATGAGCGAAGAATTGCGCGCGCTGGCGCAGGTCAAGGCTGGGCTGGCCCGGCAACAGCCGCTTGACGCGCTGCTCAAGGAAGCGCGCGTCTGGGGTCCGCGTCAGTCGCTGTTTCGCCGCGCCGTGCAGCGGGTTAACGGCGGGCGCAGCCGGGCGGCACTGGCGCACGCTGCGCGCATCGACCGGATGATCAAGGGCGCTGCCGGAGCGGGCGACGTCTGGAATGAATTTTTGCGTCTTGGCCTGAGGGTCTGCTAGGGCTCGCTGGTCAGGCGCGCGGCCTTGGCCGGAACTGCGCGGCTCTCGCTCAAGCTGCCGGGAAGCTTATTTCTCTTCGCTGCGTGGCTCGTCGGGAGCGAGGTGCTCCCACATGCAGTCGTTGCGCCACTCGGCTTCGTCGTTAAGGCCCTGGCAGCCCTTGCCCTGGACCAGACATTCGCCCTGGCAGTTATCGCCAACGACGACAACGCGCAGTTCGGGATCGACCTTGCGCTCACCATCCCAATAGCTGCACGTTGCACAAATTTTTATTTCTGCAGGAATGATCAGTTTTGGATTCATGGACAGTTAGTAATGATCAGCGGCGAGTCAGTGGCGGCTTACGACAGCGGTCAGAGTGTAACGGTTTGCAATGGTTCCATAAGCCTTTTTTTTCGCTTCGATGGCTATAATCGGACTTCGCATCCATCAACGACCCAGCCACCATGGAAATTGAGCAGTATCTTAGCAAAGTCGGTCAGCAGGCGCGCGCAGCGTCGCGCATCGTCGCTCGCGCCGACAGCCGGGCGAAGAACGCTGCGCTGCAAGCGCTCGCCGCCGCCATTCGCCGCGAGGCGGCGGCGCTGGTCGCCGCCAACGCTGAGGACCTTGCCGCCAACGCGCATCTTGAAGCAGCGGTGATCGACCGCCTAACGCTCTCGGCAAAAGGCGTCGCGGCGATGGCCGAAGGCGTCGAGCAGGTCATGGCGCTGCCCGATCCGGTCGGCGAAATCAGCGACCTCAAGTTTCGCCCGAGCGGCATCCAGGTCGGCAAGATGCGCGTGCCGCTCGGCGTCATCGGCATCATTTACGAAGCGCGGCCCAACGTGACAGCCGACGCCGCTGCCTTATGCATCAAATCCGGCAACGCGGCGATCCTGCGCGGCGGTTCGGAAGCGATTTGCTGCAACCGGGCGATCGCCGCGCTGGTGCACGAGGCTTTGGCGAGCGCCGGCCTGCCGCGCGAAGCCGTGCAACTCATCGACACCACCGACCGGGCCGCCGTCGGCTACCTGATCACCCTGCGCGAATACGTCGATGTCATCGTTCCGCGCGGAGGAAAGAGCCTGATCACGCGCCTGCTTGCCGAGTCACGCGTGCCGATGATCCAGCATCTTGACGGTAACTGCCACGTCTATGTCGCCGACGACGCCGACGCCGACAAGGCGCTGGCGATCGTCGAGAATTCGAAGACGCAGCGTTACGGTACCTGCAACACGGCCGAGTCGCTGCTCGTTGCCCGCTCGCGCGCCGCCGAGCTGCTGCCGCCGCTCGCTGCGATGCTCGCCGGCAAAGGCGTCGAGCTTCGCGGCTGTCCGGAGACCCAGGCGCTCGTCCCGAATGCTACACGGGCCAGTGAGGACGACTATGCCGCCGAGTATCTCGCGCCGGTGATCTCGGTCAAGGTCGTCAGCGGGCTTGACGAAGCCATCGCGCATATCAACCGCTACGGGTCGCACCATACCGAGGCGATCGTCAGCGAGAACTACAGCGAAACCATGCGCTTCTTGCGTGAGGTCGATTCGGCGTCGGTCATGGTCAACGCCTCGACGCGCTTTGCCGACGGTTTTGAGTACGGACTGGGCGCCGAAATCGGCATTTCGACCGACAAGCTGCACGCCCGCGGCCCGGTTGGACTCGAGGGGCTGACCAGCCAGAAATGGATCGTCCTCGGCAGCGGTCAGGTACGCAGCTAGTCCGGCGTCATTTCAAGGAGGCATCATGAAAAGCCTGCTGATCATTTTCGCTGCTGTGCTTAGTTTTAATTGCGCCTGGGCGGTCGACGTCGCCGGCGTGAAATTCGGTGATAACGCGACTGTCGGCGGCGGCACGCTCGTGGTGAACGGCGCGGGGCTACGAAAAAAAGCGTTTTTCAAGGTCTATGCGATGGCGCTCTATCTGCCGGAAAAGCAGGGCGACGTGCTGGCCGTTCTCGGCAGCAAAGGCGCCAAGCGCATCGGCATGAGCTTGCTTCGCGATCTTTCGGCGCAGCAACTCGTCGACGCGCTGCACGAGGGTTTCGCCGACAACCTCGCCGCCGCCGAAATGACAGCGCTTGCGCCGCGCATCAAAGCGTTCGCCGCACTCATGCTGACGCTGGGCGAGGCGAAAAGCGGAACGCTGATCCTGATCGACTCGATTCCCGATATCGGAACGCGCTTGACGGTCAATGGGCAGGTCGTCGGAACGGAAATTCGCGGCGACGACTTCTACCCCGCACTGCTGAAAATCTGGCTCGGCAACAAGCCAATAGAGCACGACTTGAAGCAGGCGCTTCTCGGCCAACCGAGCTAACGAGCCCGATGGCAGCCGCACTCACTGGCGCCTACCAGGCCGTCGTCGCCGCTCCGCTTTTCTGCGTCGGCGTGCGCTGCGACGAATTTGACATCCACGCGCTCGATTATCTTTCGCCAGGCCGCGAAGTCGCGCCGGCCAACGCGCTCGCCGCCGAGGCGGTGCGCCAGTTGTGCGCCTACCTCGCCGATGCAGCCTTCGATTTCGGCTTGCCGCTGCGTCCGTCGGGAACGACTTTCCAGCGCCGGGTGTGGGAAGAAGTCGCACGCATCCCGAAGCATCAGACGCGTAGCTACGGCGAAGTCGCCAAAGCCGTGCACAACGCACCGCGCGCCGTCGGCCAGGCGTGTGGCGCCAATCCCTTCCCGATCGTCGTTCCCTGCCACCGCGTGATTGCCGCGGGCGGCGCGCTTGGCGGGTTCGCGCGCGAACGGGTCGGTTTCATGCTTGACGTCAAGCGCTGGCTGCTGGCGCATGAAAGCCGCTGAACCCGCCGTAGACGAGAGCGCCGACGCCGCCGAGATCGACGCCTTCTGCGATACGCTGTGGCTCGAAGACGGCCTCGCCAAGGCTTCGCTGGCGAGCTACCGCAGCGACCTCGTGCATCTGGCCAACTGGTTGCGCCAGCAAGGGCAGCGCGGCCTCTGCCGCGTCGATGAAGTGGCCCTGTTGCGCTTCATCGCGCTGCTCTCGCAGACGCTGCGCGCCTCGTCGCAAGCGCGCTACATTTCGACGCTGAGGCGCTTTTACCGTCACCTGCTGGCGCGCGGCCGGATAGCCGCCGACCCGACGCTCAAGATCGCCATGCCGAGCATACCCGCGCGCCTGCCGAAGGTACTCTCCGAGGCGCAGGTTGAGTCGCTGCTTGCCGCCCCGCACAGCGAGACACCGCTCGGCGAGCGCGATCGCACAATGCTCGAAACGCTCTACGCGGCGGGCCTGCGCGTCTCCGAACTCGTCGGCCTCAAACTGCACGAAGTCAATCTCGACATGGGCGTCATCCGCGTCTTCGGCAAAGGCAACAAGGAGCGCCTTGTTCCGCTTGGCGAGGAAGCCATCGACTGGCTGCGTCGTTATCTTGCCGGCGCCCGGCTGATATTGCTTGGCGGGCGGCAAAGTGACGATCTCTTCGTCACCGCGCGCGCCGCAGCGATGACGCGCCAGGCCTTCTGGCAACTGATCAAGCGCTATGCGCTGGTCGCCGGGATCGACCCCGCCCGGTTGTCGCCACATGTGCTGCGCCACGCCTTCGCCACGCATCTGATCAATCACGGTGCCGACCTGCGCGTCGTCCAGATGCTGCTCGGTCATTCGGACATTTCGACGACGCAGATCTACACGCACGTCGCCCGCGAGCGCCTCAAAGCGCTGCACGCCGCGCATCACCCGCGCGGCTGAAGCGGGCGCCTGTCGCGCCGGCTCTGCTATGCTCAATCCTTGTTCGTACTCCGCGAGGCGACGTGATGAAACCTGCCAACGGCCCTGAAACTCCGGCGACCAACTTCCTGCGCCAGCACCGAATCGCTCACTCCAACCACTGGTACGACTACGAGGAGCACGGCGGCACGCACGTTTCGTCGCGCGAACTCAACGTCGCCGAGCACGCCGTCGTCAAGACGCTGGTCATGGAGGACGAGGCCGGCAAGCCGCTAATCGTTCTCATGCACGGCGACTGCAAGGTGTCGACCAAGGAACTCGCGCGCCAGATCGGCTGCAAGAAGGTCGAGGCCTGCACGCCCGAAGCCGCCCACCGGCACAGCGGCTACCTGGTCGGCGGAACGAGCCCGTTTGCAACGAAAAAGAAGATGCCGATCTACATCGAGAAAACGATTCTTGATCTGCCGCTGATCTACATCAACGGCGGCCGCCGCGGCTTTCTCGTCGGCGTCCACCCGCACGATCTGATGAGCGCGCTTGCGCCGAGCGTCGTCGAAGTCGCGCTGAAGGCCTGACAAAAACGCATTCGACGCAGAGCGGTTCAAACGGCGGCTCGAAATCTACCCTTTCGTCCCGCGCTCGATGATCACGCCGACGCGGCGCACGCCGCGCATCATGCCGAGCTTGGCGATCGAGACGCGGACCCAGGCGGCGCCGAAGTCCGTGAGCAGCAGCGTCGCCACGTGTTCGGCGAGCTTTTCGAGGAGGTTGAATTGACGGGCGGCGAGCTCCACGCGCAGGCGCTCGACGACGACGGCATAATCGATCGTATCGCCGATGCGGTCGCTGGCACCGGCGCGCTCGGTCGATACGCCAATCTGCAGCGATATCTCGATCGTCTGCGCCATCGCCTTTTCACGCGGATAGATGCCGACAAGCGTCGTTACCCGAAGGTCGTCGATGAAGATGAGGTCCATGTGGCAATTGCTCGGCTCGATATAAAATCATTGACCGGGTGGCAGTCGGTGCCCGATAGTGAGCGCATTTTAACCCAGCTTACGGATCATCACTCTTCATGCCCAACGCCCTGATCGCCGTGTGCGCCATCGCCACGGCCTACCTCCTCGGCTCGATTTCGTTTGCCGTCGTGTGCAGCCGGCTGTTCGGTCTCGCCGACCCGCGCAGCTACGGCTCAAAAAACCCCGGAGCGACCAATGTGCTGCGCAGCGGCAACAAGGCGGCGGCGATATGCACGCTCATCGGCGACGCGGCCAAGGGCGCGCTCGCCGTCCTGCTCGCCCAGAAATACGGGCCGCAGTACGGTCTTGGCGATGGCTTTGTCGGCCTCGTCGCGCTCGCCGTGTTCTTCGGCCACCTCTACCCGATCTTTCTCAAGTTCAAGGGCGGCAAAGGCGTCGCGACGGCGGCCGGCGTTCTCCTGGCGATCGACCTGCGCCTCGGTCTGGCGACGCTGGCCACCTGGCTGCTCGTCTCTTTCGCCATGCGCTACTCTTCGCTCGCCGCGCTCGTCGCAGCGGCCGCCGCGCCGATCTACGCGTTCATTCTCTGGGGAAGCGACCCGCTACTGTTGGCCGTCGGCGTCATCGCCATAGCGCTGATCGGCAAGCACTGGCCAAACCTGCAGCGGCTGATGGCCGGGACCGAGCCGAAAATAGGCGCCGGAAAAAAAGCCTGATCAGGCAAGCGCGTCGGCGAGCGGCCAGCGCGGGCGAACGGCAAAAGCGCCGGCGGGCTTGACCGACATGCCGGCGGCAAAGCGCAAGCCACCGGCCAGCGCGATCATTGCGCCGTTGTCGGTGCAGAACTCGAGCTTCGGGTAGAAGACCGCGATGCGCGCCTTCGCTGCCTGCGCATCGAGCTGGCGGCGCAGTTCTTGGTTGGCGCCGACGCCGCCCGCGACGACGAGTTGCGCAAGGCCGCTGTCCATTACCGCGCGCATCGACTTCTTGACGAGAACCTCGACGATGGCATCCTGGAAGCCGCGCGCGATGTCGGCGCGCTGCTGTTCGTCGGGCGTGCCGATCTCGCGCACCTTGATGAGCACCGCGGTCTTAAGGCCGCTGAAACTGAAATCGAGGTTGCCCGAATTGAGCATCGGGCGCGGCAATTTGACGAGCCCGGGCCGCCCGGTCGCAGCGAGATCGGCGAGCGCCGCGCCACCGGGGTAGGGCAGGCCGAGCAGTTTGGCCGTCTTGTCGAAGGCCTCGCCGGCCGCGTCGTCGAGCGTTTCGCCGAGGAGCTGGTAAGCGCCGACGCCGGCCACCCGCATCAGTTGGCTGTGGCCGCCCGAGACGAGCAGCGCGATGAAGGGAAAGCGCGGCGGCGTGTCCGAGAGCAGCGGCGAGAGGAGGTGACCCTCAAGATGATGGACCGGCACCGTCGGCACGCCGAGCGCAGTGGCCAGGCCCTCGGCGAAGGCGGCGCCGACGAGCAGCGCGCCGGCAAGCCCCGGCCCCTGGGTGTAGGCGATCGCGTCGACTTCGCTGAGCGAGCGCCCACTCTCGGCGAGAACTTTGCGTACGAGCGGCACGACGCGCCGGATATGGTCGCGCGAGGCGAGTTCGGGAACGACACCGCCGTAAGCCTGGTGCATGACGATCTGCGAGTGCAGCGCGTGCGCCAGGAGGCCGCCGTCGGGGTCGGTACTGTAGAGGGCGATGCCCGTCTCGTCGCACGAGGATTCAATTCCAAGAATCAGCATGACCGGCATTTTACTCCAGCGTTCACCGGCCTTCGCCCAAACAATCAACAAAGGACTTTGAATTTGTCGCCGGCTTTGTTTATAATGCTCGGCTCAGTTGTAGCCTGTCGATCTTTGAAATTAGGATAGAGTTAATGCCCGCCATTCGTTTGAAGGAAAATGAGCCGTTCGAAGTCGCGATTCGCCGTTTCAAGCGCACCGTCGAAAAAACCGGATTGCTGACCGAGCTGCGTGCTCGTGAGTTCTACGAAAAGCCGACGGCCGAACGTAAGCGCAAACTGGCTGCCGCGGTCAAGCGCCATCACAAGCGCATGCGCAGCCAGACGCTGCCGCCCAAGCTGTTCTAAGCCGCAAGGCAGATCGCCGTACAGCCGCCTGTCTGTGGATAGGCGGCTTTTCGCGTTTCTAAGGTTCGCATTTGCGCGCCTGCGAGCCGGGCGGCGCATGTGACGACCACCAATCGCCAAGGAGCCTGACGATGACCTTGAAAGAGCGCATCACCGAGGACATGAAGTCCGCCATGCGGGCCAAGGACGCGGCCCGCCTCGGCGCCATCCGCCTGCTGCTCGCGGCGATCAAGCAGCGTGAAGTCGACGAGCGCATCGTCCTGGACGACGCGGCGATTCTTGCCGTGATCGACAAGATGCTCAAGCAGTGTCGTGATTCGATCACGCAATACGAGGCCGGCGGTCGTCAGGACCTGGCCGACGCGGAAAAATTCGAGGCCGCGCTGCTCGTCGCCTATCTGCCGGCCGGCCTGTCCGCTGACGAAATTGCTGCCGCGATCGCCGCGGCGGTCAGCGCGAGCGGCGCTGCCGGTCCCGCCGACATGGGCAAGGTGATGGCGGTATTGAAGCCACAGCTCGCCGGGCGCGCCGACATGAGCGAAGTCTCCAGACTCGTCAAGGCGCGGCTGACGGGTGCTTGATTTTCTTCTGGCCAGAGCTGCTGGCCGGGGCATCGTTCACAAGGTGATCGCGTGATTCCCGAATCATTTATTCAGGAACTGCTGCACCGCGTAGACGTCGTCGATCTGATCGACGGCTACGTTCCGCTCAAGAAAGCGGGTGCCAACTTTGCTGCCTGCTGCCCTTTCCACAACGAAAAATCGCCGTCGTTCACGGTCAGCCCGAGCAAGCAGTTCTACCATTGCTTTGGTTGCGGCGCGCACGGTAGCGCGATCGGTTTTTTGATGGAATATTCGGGCTTGGGTTTCATCGACGCGATCAAGGAACTCGCCAACCGCGCCGGTCTGCAAGTTCCCGAGGACGACGCGCGGCGCGCGCACGACGGCCCGAAAATGACTGCGCTGACCGACATCATGGCGCGCGCGGCCAAGTACTACTACGAACAGCTCAAGCGCTCGGAGAAGGCGGTCAGCTACCTCAAGCAGCGCGGTGTCTCGGGCGAAATCGCGCAGAAGTTCGGCATCGGCTACGCGCCCGACGGCTGGCAAAATCTCGGCGCCGCGTTCGACGACTACACGATTCCCGAGCTGCAGGTCGCCGGGCTGGTGATCAAGAACGACCAAGGGCGGCTTTACGATCGCTTCCGCGACCGCGTGATGTTCCCGATCATCAACCAGAAGGGCGAGGTGATCGCCTTTGGCGGCCGCGTTCTCGGCGACGGCGAGCCAAAGTATCTGAACTCGCCGGAAACGCCACTCTTCGAAAAAGGCCGCGAGGTTTTCGGCTTGCCGCAGGCGCGCGCAGCGCTGCGCGAAAAGGATACGGTGATCGTCGTCGAAGGCTACATGGACGTCGTCGCACTCGCTCAGCACGGCGTTGGTAACGCGGTGGCGACGCTCGGTACGGCGACGACGGCAACGCACGTGCAGAAACTGCTGCGCCAGGTCGACCGCATCGTCTATTGCTTCGACGGCGACAATGCCGGGCGCAAGGCGGCTTGGCGCGCGCTGGAGAATAGCCTCGAGGCGCTGCCTGAGCAAAAGAGCATCGGCTTTGTTTTCCTGCCGCAGGCCGACGATCCCGACAGCTTCGTTCGCCGCGAGGGCAGCGCGGAGTTCGACAAGCTGGTCACCCAGGCGACGCCACTCTCCGAGTTCCTGCTGCGCGAACTCGCCGCGCATTGCGACATGACGAGCGCCGAAGGCCGGGCGCGGCTCGTTGCCGACGCCAAGCCCCTGCTCGGGCGCTTGCAAACGCCGTTATTGCGACTACAGTTGGTCAAGCGGCTGGCCGAAGCGAGCGGTTTTTCGCAGGCCGAAGTCGAACGCCTGTGCGATCTGCGGCCCGTGGTCCGCCCGGCGCCGGCCCGGGTCGCGCGCCAGGCGCCGTCGCTGCTCCGGCCCCTGCTGCGTCTCTTGCTGCAAAAGCCTGAGCTGGCGATGCGGGTCCCGCTCGCCGCCTTGCCGACCCACTCGGCCGAGGCCAATGCGGCGCGGCGCCTGTGCGAAACAATCGTGGCGGCGGGCGAACCGACGCCGGGCTACGCAGCCTTGCTGGAACGACTGCGCGGCGGAGAAGAAGACGCGCTGCTGCGTGAAGCGGCGGCCGAACTAATGCAACAGCCGTTTGCCGAAGAGGATATCGACAGTGAGTTCGAAGGCGCCGTGCAGCGCTTGCTCGAGGCCGAAACGAGGCGAGCTTTCGAACTGCTCAAACAGAAGGTTTCAAAGCTTGGCCTCGCTGGCCTTTCGAGCGAAGAAAAGCAGCAGTACGTCCACGCCTCCAACACCAGCGGACGCCGTCCGGAGCCGAGTGCTTCGAGCTAACTTGTGGTAAAATTTAGGGTTTTCCAGTGAAACGCTAACCGGGAAGTGGTCATGGCAAAGGCAACAAATACCAAGACAGCAAAAGCCAGAACGGCTGAACTGCTGGCACAAATCGGCAATCAACCGTCACCGGTGGATGATGAGACGCGCAAGACGCGGCTAAAAACGCTGATCAAGCTCGGCAAGGAGCGGGGCTTCCTCACGTACGCCGAAGTGAACGATCACCTGCCCGACGACGTCGTCGACGCTGAACAGATTGAAAGCATCATCAGCACCTTCAACGACATGGGTATCCAGGTCTACGACGACGCTCCCGACGCTGAAACACTGCTCATGTCCGATGCGGCGCCGGCCGTCGCGGCCGACGACGCCGACGTCGAAGAGCAGGCCGAGCAGGCGCTGTCTACCGTAGACTCCGAATTCGGTCGGACGACCGACCCGGTGCGCATGTACATGCGCGAAATGGGATCGGTTGAGCTGCTCACGCGCGAAGGCGAAATAGAAATTGCCAAGCGTATCGAGGACGGCTTGAAACACATGATCCAGGCCATCTCCGCGTGCCCGACTACGATCGCCGAAATCATCGGGTGCGCGGACAAGATCGCCGTCGACGAAATGCGCATCGACGAGCTGATCGACGGCGTCATCGATCCGAACGCGTCCGAGTTGATTGAAGACCTCGCCGAAGACGAAGAAGCCGAAGTCGAAGGCGACGAAGAAGACAGCGAAGCTGCCGAAGGCGCCGCCGCTGCTGCGTCATTGCTCAAGCTGAAAGAAGACGGCCTCGCGCGCCTCGCCGAGCTCCAGGCGTTGTACACCAAGGCGCACGCCATCCTCGTCAAGAAGGGTTCGCAGGACAAGGTCTACCTCAAACTGCAGAGCAAAATCTCGGAAGAGATGATGGGCATCCGCTTCACCTCCAAGACAATCGAGCGCCTATGCGATTCAGTGCGCGGAATGGTCGAGGAAGTGCGCGGCTGCGAGCGCAAGATTCAGCGCATTTGCGTTGACACCGTGCGCATGCCGCGTCCGCACTTCATCAAGGTCTTCCCGGGCAACGAGCTTAATCTCGACTGGGTCGACAGCGAACTCGCGAACGCCGCGACCAAGCCCTACGCGCCGATCCTCACGCGCAACGCGCCGAACATCAAGGAAGAGCAGAAGAAGCTGCTCGCCCTGCAAGACCGCATCGGCATTCCGCTCAAGGAACTCAAAGACATCAACAAGCAGATGTCGACCGGCGAAGCCAAGGCGCGCCGCGCCAAGCGCGAAATGACCGAAGCCAACCTGCGCCTCGTCATCTCGATCGCCAAGAAATACACCAACCGCGGCCTGCAGTTCCTCGACCTGATTCAGGAAGGCAACATCGGCCTGATGAAGGCTGTCGACAAGTTCGAATACCGGCGCGGCTACAAATTCTCGACCTACGCCACGTGGTGGATCCGCCAGGCCATTACACGATCTATCGCGGATCAAGCACGGACGATCCGCATCCCGGTGCACATGATCGAGACGATCAACAAGATGAATCGCATTTCGCGGCAGATTTTGCAGGAAACCGGCCTCGAAGCCGATCCCGCGACGCTCGCC
>JBBRXI010000026.1:0-13917 GCA_038248575.1 Burkholderiales bacterium
CGCAACCCGATCAACTACGGTTGAGCGCAACGTGCTCGAGTTCGCGGCGTTTCAGCGCGCGGCCGGGTCCTGCCGGTAGAAGCGGCTGAACTGCGCATAGAGCGCCGGATAGTCTTCACGCAAGACGTCCGGCGTTTCAAAGAAGGCCTCGCTCATCACTGCGAAGAACTCGCCGGGGTTCTCCGCGCCGTAGGGATCGAACGCAAGGTGCGCATAGCGTCCGCCGTCATCCTGATCCTGCCCGTCTTCCTCGTCGTCGGCTGCGCCTGCCGTCTCTGCTTCGGCCACTTTCGCGCAGAAATCATCGTACGCGGCGAGCAACGTTTCTTCCCACTGCCGGCGTGAGAGTCCGTCTGGCAACGGCGGCAGGCCATTGGCGTCACCGCCGAGCATATCGAGCTTGTGTGCGAATTCGTGTATGACCACGTTGTATCCGGAGCCGGCCATTTGCGCGTCGTGCCAGGAGACGATCACCGGTCCGCCGTCCCACGCTTCGCCGGAGGCGACGTCGTTGTAATCATGGACGACGCCGTATTCGTCTTCGACGCTGCGCGGAATGATGAATTCGTCGGGATAGACGATGACGCCGACCCAGTTGCGGTAGCTTTCTAAGCCGAGGTTCAGAATCGGCAGACAGCCCTGGACGGCGATCGAGACGCAGATCGGGTCGGTGATCTCGAGTCCACCTGCGGCGGTAAACTCCTTCTCGGCAAGAAAGGCTTCGGCCAATGTTCTCAGCCGCGATTTCTCGTCACGCGTCAGCCGGTCGAGAAAGGGCAGCGCGGCGATCGTCTCTTGCCACAGTTTGTCGGGGAGCGGCCGGATCTCCTTCGTCCCACGCAACCACTGGATCAGTTTGCCGATCGCCATGTTCAGCGTCGCTTGTACGCGGTCGTCAGATAGATCCCGACAAAGATCAGTGCTATGCCGACGAAGTGATAACGGTGCGGTACTTCGTCGAGGAAGAGCGCCGAGAGCAGGGTGCCGAAGACCGGCATCAGGTGAATGAAGAGACTTGCCTTGCTGGCCCCGACTTCGCCGACAGCGCGGTTATAGAAGACGTAGCCGACAAAGCCGGGGAGGATTCCGGCGTAGGCAATGCCAGCGAGCGCCGGGGCTGTCCAGTCGATGCTGCGGCCCTGGGTGATTTCCCAGGCGTAGGCGGGCGCCAGCGCGAGCAGGCCGACACTGGTAAAGGCGGCGAGCATGAGCATCGGATCGACGCCGGCCGGTCGCCACTGCAGCCCGATGGTATATAGCGCCCAGACGAAGACCGCAGCGAGCATCCAGAGGTCGCCGATGTTCGGCGTCAGCGCGGCGAGGGTAGCGAGTTCGCCGCGCGCGACAATCGTCGCGACGCCGGCCAGCGATAACCCGACACCGAGCCACTCGATCGGCCGCAAATGCTTCTTGAGGAAGGCCCACGAGAGCGCGATGGTCGCCACCGGGATGAAGGAATTGAGCAGCAGCGCGTTGGTCGCGGCGGTGTACTGCAGTCCGATATAGGCGAGCGTGTTGTAGCCGCCGACGCCGAGCAGTCCGAGCGCGACGACGGCGCGCCAGCCGCGTTTGAGCAAGGGCCACTGCGACCGCAGATGCGGCAGGGCGAGCGGCAAGGTGAGCAGCAGCGCGATCGCCCACCGCCAGAAAGCGAGCGAGAGCGGCGGCACGTCGCCGCGTAGCGCACGACCAACGACCATATTGCCCGACCAGAAGAGCGTCGTCAGCGTCAGCAGCAGGTAAGGATGATCAAATTTCACGGACATCGCGGGAAAGGGGTCGCAGAACTCGGGCAGTCGGCATTATATGAGGAACAGGGTGCCCGCCGTGCGGGCAGCGGCGAGCGCGAAGGTTTATAATGGCGGCATGGTTTCTGTCGTCCATTCGGTCGCCGCGCAGAGCGGCTTCGAACACTCCCTGCAAACGCTCAGCGATGGCCTTTCGGCTAGCGAGACCGCTAATATCCGGCGCGCCGCGGAGTTTGCCCAGTCGATCTACGGCGAGCACAAGCTGGGTAGCGGCGAGGGCGTCTGGCATCATGCGCTCGGCATGGCGCTCATCCTCGTTGGCCTTAAACTGGACGCCGATTGCCGCCTGGCGGCGCTGCTCTTTGCCGTGCCGACCTATGACGAGCAAGGCCTCACCCATATCGACGAGCGTTTTGGCACGGCCGCTGCGCAACTGGTGAGCGGAATTTCGCGCTTGAACCAACTGCGTCCGATCAAGCGCGGTTTCGTCGCCCATTCGGTCGAAAGCGGTGAGAACAATCCGGTCGATATGAAGGCGCAGATCGAGGTCCTGCGCAAGATGCTGCTGGCCATGGTCGAAGACATCCGCGTCGTTCTGCTGCGTCTCGCATCGCGCACGCAAACCCTGCGTCACTACGCCGCCGAACCCGACGAGTTGCAGGTCCAGGTGGCGCGCGAGACGCTTGAAATCTACTCGCCGCTGGCCAACCGGCTCGGCGTCTGGGAGCTCAAATGGGAACTCGAGGATCTGTCGTTCCGCTTCCTGCACCCGGACACATACAAGAAGATCGCCAAACAGCTCGACGAAAAGCGCGGCGAGCGCGAACAGTTCATCGCCGATGCGGTGGCCCGCCTCGAGGGTGAACTGGCGGCGGTCGGCATCGCCGGCGCCGAGATCTACGGGCGACCGAAACACATCTACAGCATCTGGAACAAGATGCGCAAGAAGGCCGTCGAGTTCTCCGAGGTTTATGACATTCGCGCACTGCGCGTTATCGTCCGTGAGGTCAAGGATTGCTATACCGTACTCGGCCTGATTCACAATATCTGGTCGCCGATCTCAAAAGAATTTGACGATTACATCTCGAATCCGAAAGGCAATCACTACCGCTCCTTGCACACCGCCGTGCACTGCCCGGACGGGCGTTCGCTCGAAGTGCAGATCCGCACCGGAGAAATGCACAAGCACGCCGAACTTGGTGTCGCCGCGCATTGGCGCTACAAGGAAGGCGCTCGACACGCGGCCGACAGCTACGACGAAAAGATTGCCTGGCTGCGCCAACTGCTGACCTGGAAGGACGAAGTCTCCGATTCATCGGACTGGGTCAAGCACTACAAGGAAGCGGCGCTCGACGAGACGATCTACGTCATGACCCCGCAAGGTCGCGTCGTCGACTTGCCGCGCGGCTCGACGCCTGTCGATTTTGCCTACCGCGTGCATACCGATCTCGGCCACCGCTGCCGCGGCGCCAAGGTCGACGGCGCGCTGGTCACCCTCAACACCCCGCTCGAAACCGGGCAGCGCGTCGAAATCGTCGTCGCCAAGCACGGCGGTCCGTCGCGCGACTGGCTTAACGCTACGCTCGGCTATCTCTTTACGCATCGGGCGCGCGCCAAGGCGCGGCAGTGGTTCGCCAGCCTGGCGCTCGAACAGTCGGTGGCTGACGGGCGCAGCATCGTCGCGCGCGAGTTGCAACGCATGGGCGAGACCGGTGTCAGGCTCGACGAGCTCGCCGCCAAACTCGGTTTTGCCAAGAGCGATGACCTGTTCATCGCCGTCGCGCGCGCCGAACTCAACATGCGCCAGTTGCAACTGGCGGTGCGCGGCGCCGACGCGCCGGCCGAGCCGCAGCCGCTCAGCGAAGCGCCGGTGCGCAAACATCAGGCGAGCGACGAAGCCGAAAAAGGCATCCTGATCGTCGGTGTCGACAAATTACTGACGCAGCTCGCCGGTTGTTGCAAGCCGGCGCCACCCGATCCGATCATCGGTTTTGTAACGCGTGGCAAAGGCGTCTCGATCCACCGCGTCGATTGCTCGAACTTCTCGAACATGGAAGCGATGCACCCCGAACGGGTCATCGAGACCGAGTGGGGCGGGCAGGCCGAAGGCGTTTTTGCCGTCGATATCGTCGTCGATGCGCACGACCGGCAGGGTCTGTTGCGCGATGTGTCGGAAGTGCTGACGCGCGAGAAGATGAACGTCATCGCGGTCAATACACAATCGAAAGCCGGCACGGCGCATATGAGTTTTACCGCCGAGATCGGCAATGTCGGCCAGCTCAAGCGCACCTTGGCGCTCCTGCACGAAGTCGAAGGCGTCGTCGGCGCGCGGCGCGCCGGTCGCTGACCAGCGTTCAGCGCGAGCAAGCGATCTCGCACTCGGCAAAGAGCGCGGCGCCGACGATTCCGGCCTGGTTGAGGAAGCTCGCGGCAACGACCGGCGCCTGCGTCGTGATCATCGGCGCGAATTTGTTGAACTTCCTGCTGACGCCGCCGCCGAGGATGATCAGGTCAGGCCAGAACATGCCCTCCATCGTGCGCAGGTAGAGGTCGAAGCGTTCGCCCCATTCCTTCCACTTGAGGTCCTTGGTCACACGCACGGCCTCCGACGCGTAAAGTTCGGCCGGTACGCCGTTTTCCAGGCGCACATGGCCGAGTTCGGTATTCGGCAGGAGATGGCCGTCGGCGAACAAGGCCGTGCCGAGGCCGGTGCCGATGGTGATGATGAGGACGACGCCGCGATTGCCTTGGCCGGCGCCAAAGCGCATCTCAGCGAGCCCGGCGACGTCGGCGTCGTTGGCGACGTGGAGCGTGCGTCCGGTCGCCTGCGAGAAATACTCGGCGACCGGCAGGCCGATAAAACTCTTGTCGATATTGGTGGCGGTGCGCGCGACACCGTGCTGGATCGCCGCCGGAAAGCCGACGCCGACGGCGCCCGACCATTGGTGCATGTCGAGCACTTCGCGCAACGTCGTGGCGATCGCAGCCGGGGTCGCCGGCTGCGGCGTCGCAATGCGAATTCTTTCGCTTGCCAATTCGCCGCTGGTTGTGTCGACGATCGCCGCCTTGATCCCCGTTCCACCGACATCAATGCCGAATATCTGCACTTTCGTCTCCTGTAAAGATTGCTTGCAGCAACGCTATTGGATCGGGTTTGCCAGTCCGCCACGCCGGCACGGATCATTATTGATCCGGCGATAAGTATGAACTGGGCCGTCATTCCGGCGAAAGCGCCCCGCAGGAAGCGCCCTTGGGGTGCCGGAATTCAGTAAACGCATACGTTTCTCCCCTGGGGGACCCCGGCCTTCGTCGGGACGAATTCAAACATAATCTCGCCAAACCAATAGGTACAGCCAGGGTGCGCTGGCGGCAACAAAGCTCAGCGAAGTTTGTGAGCAGACGACGACCGCGATTTTTCGCCTGAATCAGTTAGAAGTCGTCGAACACGTTAACGTGGTTGAGCAAGTGCTAGCGCTGGTAGAGCATCCGGCGCGCCTGACCACCTTTTTCGGGTCTTCCGTCACCACCTCAGCGCTTCGGATCGACGCTGACGACTGGCTTCGATCAGGGCTTGAGCAACTCGATCAACTCGCTTTGCGCGCAGCGCGGTTTGCTGCGCGAACTGCGCCGCGGGTGGTAGTTGCCGTTGGCGTCCATGTCCCAGGATTGCTTATTGTCGGCCAGATAGATTTGCAGTCCTTCGACAATAACCCGGCGCTTGAGCTTCTTGTCGAGAATCGGGAAAGCGAGTTCGATGCGGCGGAAGAAGTTGCGTTCCATCCAGTCGGCGCTCGAGAGATAAACCTTCTCTTCGCCCCCGGCATAAAAGTAGAAAACGCGGTGATGCTCGAGCAGGCGGCCGACGATCGAGCGCACGCGGATATTTTCCGATAGTCCCTTGATGCCGGGCCGCAGCGCGCACACGCCGCGCACGACGAGGTCGATTTTTACGCCGGCTTGCGAGGCCTCGTAGAGCGCGCTGATTGTCTCTGGCTCGAGCAGCGAGTTCATCTTGGCAATGATGCGCGAACGTTTGCCAGCGCGTGCCGCAGCGGCCTCGTGGCCAATCGCGGCGAGCATGTTCTGCTGTAGCGAGAACGGCGCCTGCCAGAGGTGTTTGAGCGTCTGCGCGCGACCGAGACCGGTGAGTTGCTTGAACACCTCGTTAACGTCGGAGCCGATTTCCTCGTTGCAGGTGAGCAGTCCGAAATCGGAGTAAAGCCGCGCCGTCTTGGGATGGTAGTTGCCGGTTCCCAGATGCACGTAGCGACGCAGTTGTGCCTGTTCGCGGCGAACGATCATCAGCATCTTGGCGTGTGTCTTGTAGCCGACGACGCCATAGACAACGTGGGCGCCGACTTCCTCAAGCTTGGTCGCCCAGCCGATATTGGCCTCTTCGTCGAAACGCGCCATGAGTTCGACGACGACCGTCACTTCCTTGCCGTTCTGCGCGGCGCGCAGCAACGATTGCATCAGCACGGAGTCGGTGCCGGTGCGGTAGACGGTCATTTTTATCGCCACAACCTGGGCGTCGTTTGCCGCTTGTTCGAGCAGATCGATGACCGGAATGAAACTCTGGTAGGGGTGATGCAGCAGAATATCGCCCTTGGCGACGGCGTCAAAAATCGCCTGGCCCTTCTGCAAGGCTTTCGGCGCTCCCGGCTGGAAGGGTGGAAACTTGAGGTCGTTGCGCAGCACCCAGTCGGGCACCTGCATCAGGCGTACGAGGTTAACCGGGCCGGCGACGCGGTAGAGGTCGATGTCGCGCAAGGTGAATTGCGCAAGCAGAAAATCGGCCATGGCCTGCGAACAGTTGTCGGCAACCTCGAGGCGGACGCCGTCGCCGAAGTGCCGCTGCGGCAACTCGCCCTGGATCTTGGCGCGCAGGTTCTTGACCTCCTCTTCGTCGACGAAGAGGTCGCTGTTGCGCGTGACGCGGAACTGGTAGCAGCCGAGAACGGTCATTCCGGCGAAGAGTTCGCCGACGAAAGCGTGAAGGACCGACGAGAAGAGAACGAAGCCGTACTCGCAGTCGCACAATTCGTGCGGCAGGCGGATGACGCGCGGCAGGACGCGCGGTGCCTGGACGATGGCGGCGCCCGAACTGCGACCGAAGGCGTCCTTGCCCTCGAGTTCGACGGCGAAGTTGAGGCTCTTGTTGAGCACGCGCGGGAAGGGGTGCGAGGGATCGAGCCCGATCGGCGTCAGCACCGGCATTACTTCGCGGAAGAAATAGCCTCTTATCCAGTCGCGCTGCGCTTCGCTCCAATGGCTGCGGCGAATGAACTCGATTCCCTCGGCGGCTAGTTTGGGCAGAATTTCCCCATTGAACAGGGCGTATTGTTCTGCGACGAGCGCGTGCGCCACGTCGCTGACCAGCCTGAATGCGGCGTGCGCCGTCAGGCCGTCGGTCGTAGTCGCGACCGAGTTGAGCTTGACCTGCTCCTTCAGCCCGGCGACGCGGATCTCGAAAAATTCGTCGAGATTGCTGCTCACGATACAGAGGAAACGCAAGCGTTCGAGGAGCGGGGTACGCGGATTCTTCGCCTGCGCCAACACCCGGCGATTGAAGGCCAGGATTCCGAGTTCACGGTTGAGAAAGTTTTCCACGGGAAATTGCGCGAGATTGGCGGGCGTGAGGTCGATACGGGCGGTCATAGTGGCTTCATTGGAGCAGGAATGGCCGGTCGGCGCAAGCCGCCAGGCCGGTGCACGACGGCAACGTAGGCGAATGTTCATCGCAGAGGCGCAGAGTTTACGCAAAGAAACTAATCCAATGCGAGATATTTCGGCAGCCGAGCGCCGCGATGTAGCGGATTTGCCGGTGTTAGAATGAGCGCAACAAGAACAGCAGATGGCAGAGAGCACAACTCCATGGGTTATGAACAGATCGCGGCAGTCGATCTTGGCTCCAACAGTTTCCGTTTGCAGGTCGGCCGGGTCGTCGACGACCAGATCTATCCGCTGGATACGCTCAAGGAATCGGTGCGCCTGGCGTCCGGACTCGGCCCCGGCAAGTTGCTCGACGAGTTCGCCCAGCAGCGCGGGCTCGCTGCGCTGGGCCGCTTCGGTGAGCGCCTGCGCGGCTTTCAGCCGGAAGCGGTACGCGTCGTGGCGACCAATACCTTGCGCGTCGCCAAGAACGCAAAAATTTTCATTTCTCAGGCCGAAGCCGCGCTCGGTTTTCCCATCGAAGTCATCGCCGGTCGCGAGGAAGCGCGGCTGATCTATATCGGCGCGGCACACGCGCTACCGGCCGTCAAGCACAAGCGCCTGGTCGTCGATATCGGCGGCGGTTCGACCGAATTCATCATCGGTAAGGAACTCGATCCGCTGGTCATGGAGTCGCTGTTCATGGGCTGCGTCAGCTACACGCTGCGCTTCTTCCCCGACGGCAAGGTCGACCGCAAGCGTTTCGACGAGGCGCAACTTGCCGCGGCGCGAGAAATCCAGACGATCGCCCGCAATTTCCGGCGCGTCGGCTGGGCCGAAGCCGTCGCCTCGTCGGGCACGGCGCGCGCCATCGTCGACCTGCTCGAGGAAAACGGGCTCAATCCCGAAGGCGTCGGCGGCATTACGCCGGTTGGCCTCGAGAAACTGCGCACGCTGCTGATCCATGCCGGAACCTTGGCCGAGCTCAAACTCGCCGGGCTGCGCATCGACCGCATCCCGGTTCTGCCCGGCGGTATCGCGATCATGTCGGCAATCGTTTCCGAGCTGGCGATCGACGAAATCAATTACTCGCGCGGTGCGCTGCGCCTCGGCGTCCTCTACGATCTGCTCGGACGTTTCCACCACCACGACATGCGCGATGCGACGGTGCGCCAATTCATGCGTCGCTACCAGGTCGACGCGCGCCAGGCGGTGCGTGTTGAACGGACGGCGCTCGCCGTGCTCGGTCAGTTGATCGACGTCCACGCGCCCGAACACGAAAACGATGTGCGCTTTCTGCGCTGGGCCGCAGCACTCCACGAAATCGGAATATCGATTGCCCACGGTGGCTTCCACAAGCATGGCGCCTATATCTTGAGCTGCGCCGATATGCCGGGATTTTCGGATAAGGATCAGGAGCGCCTTTCGCTGCTGGTGCTCGGGCAACGCGGCAAGCTCGAGAAGATCCCTGCGCTCCCGGCCGGTGATTCGTTATGGCGGCTGTTGTTCTGCATGCGGCTCGCGGCGTTGCTGCACCGTTCGCGCGACAACCAGTCGCTGCCGCCCTTCTCGGCGACGCAAACGGCGGGCCACTCTCAACTCGAGTTTCCGGCCACCTGGCTCGCCGCCAATCCGCTGAGCGCCGCTGCGCTCGCCGACGAGGCCTCGAGCTGGCAGCGCGTTGGCTTGTCGCTGCGCGTCAGGCGTCGGGCCGCCGTTGCGGCATGAAGCGATGTCCGGCGCGACGCTGACCAGCGAGCAGAAAGATGGTCGGTTGCGGGCTACGCTGGCCGGCGAGTGGACACTCGCCATGCTGCCGACGCCGATCGCCGCACTCGAGGCTCGCCTGCGCGGACTCGCGGCGAGCGATGTGCTGTGGGATCTGCAGGGCGTCGGCCGTCTCGATAGTGTCGGAGCGCTGCTCCTGTGGCGGGCCTGGGGCCAGCGCTGGCCGGCGGCACTCGCGGCCGCGGCGCAGCATCGCTCGGTTCTCGAGCGGGTCGCCGATATCCGCCGCGATCGGCGCGCCAAGCCGCGCAGGCGACATTTTGTCTGGCTGCATATTCTCGGCGGGCTGGTTTTATCGGCTAGCAAAAACGTCGTTGAAATCATCACGCTGATCGGCCAGCTACTGCTCGATGTCGGTCATTTGCTGACTCACCCGGGCGATTTTCCCTGGCGCGAATTTTCCGCCAATCTCTACAAGAGCGGGGCGCAAGCCTTGCCGGTCACCGCGCTCGTCGGTTTCCTGATCGGCATCGTCCTCTCCTTCCTCTCGTCGCTGCAGCTCAAAGCCTTTGGCGCCGACATCTACATCGTCAATCTGCTCGGCGTGAGCATTATTCGCGAACTCGGACCGGTGATTGTCGCGGTGCTCGTTGCCGGGCGCTCGGGCTCGGCGATGACCGCACAAATCGGCGTCATGCGCGTCACCGAGGAGATCGACGCGCTGGCGATGATGGGTGTATCGCGCAGCCTGCGCCTGTTGCTGCCCAAAATTGCCGCGCTCTCAATCGCCATGCCGCTTCTCGTGGTTTGGTGCGCCGCGGCCGGAATTTTCGGCGGCATGGTCGCGGCCAACCTGGAAATGGGGCTTTCCTACGGTTTTTTTATCGACGCGCTGCCGCGCGTCGTACCGCTCGCCAACGTCTGGATCGGGCTCGGCAAGGGCTTCTTTTTCGGGATTCTGATTGCTCTGATCGCCTGCCATTTCGGATTGAAAGTGCGGCCCAATACCGAAAGCCTGTCGTCGCGGACGACGATGGCGGTGGTCACGGCGATCACTTTCGTCATCGTCGTCGACGCAATCTTCGCCGTGCTCACCCGCCAGATCGGCCTGCCCGGGGGCGCGTAAGCAATGGCTAGCACTGCGGACAACGCAACAGCGCATCATCCGGCCGTCGAGCTGCGGGGTGTGAGCACGCATTTTGGCGACACGGTGATTCATCGCGCCATCGACCTTGACGTCGAGGCCGGACAGATACTCGGGCTGGTCGGTGGCTCGGGCAGCGGCAAGACGACGCTGCTGCGCGAGATCGTCGGCTTGCTGCCGCCCACGGCGGGCACGGTTCGGCTGTTCGGCCACTCGGTGTTCGACCGCGATCCGCTCGTCCGGCGCGACCTCCGCCGCCGGTTCGGCATGCTTTTTCAGCACGGCGCGCTGTTTTCGTCGCTCTCGGTTTTCGACAATATTGCCTTTCCCTTACGCGAACTGCGCGTGCTCGACGAGGAGCTGATCCATGATCTCGTTTTTCTCAAGCTCGGCATGGTCGAACTCGACGCGCGCCACGGCGATCTGATGCCATCCGAATTGTCCGGCGGGATGGTCAAACGCGTGGCGCTGGCGCGTGCCCTGTCGCTCGAACCGGAGCTGCTGGTCCTCGACGAGCCGACGTCGGGTCTCGACCCCGACCTCGCCGACAGCTTTGTGAGCTTGATTGCCATGCTGCAGAAGGAACTCGGTTTTACCGTCGTCATGGTGACCCACGATCTTGAGACACTCGCCGGCCTCGCAACGCGCGTCGCCGTGCTCGCCGAGCAGCGTATCATTGCCTGCGGTACGCTAGCCGAGGTGCTCGCCGTCGATCATCCTTTCATACGCAGCTTTTTCTCTTCCAAAAACGCGGCGGCGGCCCTGCAAAAAGGTTTTGTCTGATTATGGAAAATCGTGCGCACGCACTCTTTGCCGGCATCTTCGTCGTCCTCCTCGGACTTTCAGCGCTTGGCGCGCTATGGTGGTTTGGCGGCCAGCAGGAGGCGAGCAACGACTATCTTGTGCTTAGCCGTAAAAATATCACCGGACTCAATCTCCAGGCGCAGGTGCGCTATCGCGGTGTTCGTGTCGGCAGAGTGGAGTCGATCGAACTTGATCCTGCCGACGTCGGCAACACGCTCATTGGTATCCGTATACGCAAAATGATTCCGGTGACGCGCGTTACGACGGCCAAGCTCGGCTACCAGGGCGTAACCGGTATCGCGCATATCCTGCTTGAAGACAGCGGCCAGGACAGTGCACCGCTCGCCGCACCTGCGAACGGCGGTCTGCCGCGCATTGCGATGCAGGATTCGCTGATCCAGGAGCTTTCCGACGTCGGCGCCGAAACGCTGCGCAACGCCCGTGATCTGATGGCCAGCGCCAATCAGATTCTCACTCCGGAGAATCGTCAAAGCATCACAAAATTGTTGAGCAACCTTGAGACGACGACCGGCAACGCGCAGGCGGCGACGGCCCAACTGCGCCTGCTGCTGACGCCCGATAACGTCCGCCTGCTCCACGCGACCTTGGCGCACGCCGAAAAAACCGCCGGCCAGGCGGCGCCATTCTTTGTCGAGGCACGCGGTCTTGTTGCGCGGCTCCAGTCGGTGAGCGAGAAGCTCGAAACGACGCTCGGCGATCCGTCGACCGGCGGAGCGGCTACGCTGATCCCGCGTCTTAATGATTTGACTTCCGAGTTCTCGGCCAACTCGCAGCAACTCAGTCGCCTTCTGCGCATGCTCGAAAACGCGCCGCAAAGCCTGATTTTTGGGACGCCGAGAGCATCGCCAGGGCCCGGCGAGCCGGGCTTCACTCCACCAGCCGGTGGCAAGGGCCAACCATGAACAAATCTTTCCTCGTTGGCGCCGTCTTGTTGCTCAGCGCTTGTGTCGGCGGCGCGCGCAACGCGCCACCCGTCACCCTCTATGACTTCGGCCTGCCGGCTGAAGGCATAGCCGGAGACGGAATACAGGCGCGGCTGGCGCTCGAAGTGCGCTCGCCGCCGTGGTTCGATTCGCTCAGCGTCGATTACCGGCTGGCCTATGAAGACCCGCTCAAACCACGTGAATATACCGGCAGCCGGTGGGCTGGAACACCGGCCTCGCTGCTTGCCCAGCGCCTTCGCCAGCAGCTGGGCATGGCCGGCAGCAGCGCCAATACCGCCGTCGATTGCCTTCTGCGCTTCGAGTTGCAGGAATTTTCGCAAGTTTTCGATTCGGCAAGCAAAAGTCGCGGCGTCCTCGAGGGAGTCGTCAGCCTGATCGACGGTCGGCGTCAGGTCGTCGCCGGACGGCCGGTGCGCATCGAGAAACCGGCTGCGACGCAGGATGCCCCCGGGGGGGTCGGCGCGCTCGTCGCGGCGAGCGACGAACTGGGTTTCGAGTTGGCCCGCTGGCTGAGTGGTCTTGACCGGACGGGTCGGGCACAAAGCTGTCTGCGCGCGCGCTGAGCGCGGCGGCTCGAGAGCGAAGACGCCGGCGCCACCGCGGATCTCGACGCGGCCTTCGGTTTTAAGCGCGATCAGCGCCTCGCGCACGGTCGGTCGGCTGAGCGAGAACTGCGTGGCGTGTACGCGTTCAGCCGGCCGGCGTTTGCCCGACCCGTACGCGCTCGAGTGGAGCAGCCGGCTGATGGGGTCGGTGACCTGGCGTTACAGGTGGCGGCTGCCTATCGATTCGATCGGCATGGCATCATTGGTTCGCATCAATCTTCTTTCCAGCTCGAAACAAAACGCATCCGCGCGTTCTTCAGATGCCGGTGCATTGCCGCGCTTGACCGCCTCGAGAATTTCGCGATGCTCGATGATTGCGCGCTGCCAGACCGCTTCATTGTGGAAGTGATCCTGCAAACGGATATAAAGCGGATTGACGCGCATTATCCAGAGCGCTTCCATGGTCTGGACCAGCGCGCCGTTGCCGCTCGCTTCAGCGAGGCTGAAGTGGAACTGGTGATCGAATTCGACATGCCTGGGGTCGCTGACTGAGCAGCAAACCATGTCGCCCAGGGCGCGCGCCATCAGGGCGATGGTCTCTGGCGACGCATGTTTGGCGGCGAGCGCGGCAACTTCAGGTTCCACCAGATCACGCGCGTAAAGCACCTCAAACGGGCCAGGCGGCGGAAGCGTGGTGGCGTGCGATAAAACGGCGAGCGGTGCGGCACTGGACGGCGGCGCCCCGTTGCGCTCGAGAACGAAAACGCCGGTGCCGCCGCGGATATCGACCCAGCCTTCGACTTCGAGCGCGATCAGCGCTTCGCGCACGGTCGGCCGGCTGACCTTGAGCTGCGTCGCGAGCAGGCGTTCGGCGGGCAGGCGGACGCCCGGCTGGTACTCGCCACTGTCTATCAGGCGGCTGATCTGATTGGCGATCTGGCGGTAGAGGCGGCGGTTCTCGATGGATTCAATAGGCACGAAAAGACCTGCAAACGGTTCCGCCGGGCGGCAAAGAAGGCCAGCGTGGCCAGCGAGACTTGCATGTTGCCTACTGGCTGTCAAGCAGGCGCCGAGAGGCCACATACCTGACCAAAGCCGGCGCGAAGTCACTCCGCGTTAAGGATTGGCGCGCCATGGGCGCGTTCGGCAAGACTGTCATTTTTTGCGCGCTTCGGCTACGATGATGCCCCCGGGCACGTCGCCCGTCAGAATTGAACTCCGATTTACAATGCGCAGGGATTGATATGCCGAACAAATTCATATACGTTTTTGGGCCGTCGAAGACTGAAGGTGCGGCCGACATGAAAAACACGCTGGGTGGCAAGGGTGCC
>JBBRXI010000027.1:0-13710 GCA_038248575.1 Burkholderiales bacterium
AGAAATACCGAGTCCAAGAACACCGGCCAGTATTGCTGCGAGTTTTGACACTTTCATTTGTATCTCCTCACTTGGATAAAAACGCCTCGTACACCGAAACGGCGTGCTTGGCATCGGGAACTTGATGGGCGTGACTTTTAACTCTCGGTTGAATGACCGCGAACCGCTTTGTAACCGTGCCCCTGAGCTAAACTAGAACTGGATCGTTATCTTCGTAGAACGCTGTCGCGCAAGTTGTCGTACAAGATTACATGTGACAACATGTTAGAAAGTAGAGCATACAACTTGCGAATTTACAATACGCCAAGAGCAGTCCTTCAGGACCCCATAATGACGCCAGATTTTAAAGTGGAACGATTGACCGCCAACGGCTCGCTGACCGATCGCGTTTTTGAGGCGCTGACCCAGCTCATCAGCGGCGAAGATTTCCCGCCCGGTTCCCGACTGCCGTCGGAAATGAAAATGGCCAGCCGTTTCGGCGTCAGCCGCACCGTTATTCGCGAGGCGATCTCGCGCCTCAAATCGGAAGGCCTCGTCGAGTCGCGACAAGGCAGCGGCGTGTTCGTGCGCGAAGAGAATATGGACGCGCCGTTTCGCATCGCTCCGAACGTGATGGGATCGATAGATTCGGTGCTTCAGGTCGTCGAACTGCGCAAAGTGCTCGAAGGCGAAATCGCTGCGCTCGCGGCAAAGCGGCGCCGCCGGGAACAACTGGCGGCGATCAAACTCGCGCTCAAACGCATCGACAGCGACGTTCTCGCCGGCGGCGACGGCGTCGATGCCGATATCGCCTTCCACCGCAGCATTGCCGAGGCGACCGGGAACCCGCATTTTCTGGCGCTGATCCAGTTCCTCTCGAAATTCCTGAGAAACGCCACACAGACGACGCGCAGCATCGAGGCGACGCGCGCCAGCCTCGTACAGCAGGTCAAGGACGAGCACATGGCGATCGTCGAGGCCGTCTCCCGGCAAGACAGCGAGGCGGCGCGGGCCGCCGCCCGGCTGCACATGGACCGTGCGGCGCGGCGGCTGGGCGCGGTTGACATCAAACAGATCATCGGGATCGGAAGCGCTGCCGAAGCGAGTACCGCGTCGCTGTAACGGCCGGTCGGCGCGTTGCGCTCAGGGATGGGGCGTGCGCAGGTAAGCGAGATTGTTTACAGTCCAGAGGTTTTCCAAGCGGCTCGTCACTTCGAACGACTCCTGCCAGGGCAACCAGTGCTCGAGCACGCGGTTGATGCCGCGCGCCTCGGGATTAACGGCCCTCATCAAATAATCGTAATCGAGCAAGCCGGTACCGAGCTCGGCGCCTTCCAGCGTAAAGCCGACCCATCCGCCGCGCCGCGTGAATGCAAAATCCTTGACATGGATGTTGGCGACATACGGCGCGCAGCGATCGATGACCTCGCGCGGGTTTTCGAGCGCGGCAACGCAGTTGGCCGGATCAAGACAGATGCCGAGGCTCGGGCTGGCGACCGTTTCAACGAGCGCCACGAGATCGCGCGAACTCATTTGCTCGTAGGTTTCGAGTGCGATTTTGACGCCGGCCGATTCGTAGGCCGGAAGTGCCTGCGCCAACAGGTGCTGCGCTTCGTCAAGGCTCGGGTGGTGATCGGCGGTATTGACCATGCTGCGCACGAGCTTGACGTCGAGCGTCTTGGCCAGTTCGAGGAATCTCGCGAGGTGCTCCGGCGTAACTCCCTTTGTACCCAGTTCGAGGGTGACTTCGAGCTCATCGGCGAGCGCCTTCAGATCGAGCAACTCGGCGTGCGAATAAGCCAGGATCGGCTGATAATCGCAAATTTGGAAAACGTCGGCGTCAAGATCGCGCGTCCGTCGCAACATCGTGGGCAGGTCAAGCGGCTGCGGCGCACGCGGCGAATGCTGCCAAAAAAATGCGTAGGTACTGAGTCCAATCATCGAGCCGCTCCTGCGAGATTGTTCGTTGCGCCGGGGGAAAGCTCCCCGGCGATGCCGCTCTAGATTTTCGGATCTTCGGGATGCAGCATCGTCGCAATCGACTTGTCGAGAACGTCGTCGTCCCAGATACGTTTCCAGTCGTCGCGAAGCACCAGGCGATTGCCAAGACCAATGGCGACCTGGCAGGCGTCGGAGACCTTGACGTTGCCCATTTTTCCGAGGAAGACCGCCGACAGGATATTGATGTGGCCGGTCAGGAAGGAGACCGCCGCATCGCGCGAGATACCGCGCCGCTCGGCCTCGTTCACCGTCTCGGCCATCGCGTAAAGCGTCGACGCGCCGAGGATCTCGACCAGCGTCGGCTCAAGGAAAGCGATATCGCGGATGCCCATGACATAGCTGGTGTTGACTGGCGCGTACATCAGTTCACTGATCGTCCGCGCGCTGGAAAAATTCGCGTCGTCGCCCTGAATCTTGGCCATGACGATATCCTGCTTGCCGGCGATTCCGCCAAAGTGGTCCTGACGCGCTTCCGGCGTGTCCTGATCGAGTAACCACGACGGGTGACAGGGATGGGCGACGACGAAGGTACAGTCGTCACGCAGCGCCAGTTCCTTGGCCACCGCGGCGGCCGGGTCGAGAATGATCATCGTCGACCCCGGCGACATCATTTTGACGATGCCGACCGATACCGCCTTGATGATCACGTCGGGAACGGCGAGCACGATGACTTCGCTCTGGGCGACCGCTGTTTCGGTCGGCGTTATGGTAAAGCCACGCTGGCGGATCGACGCGATACCGGCTTGCGACGCTTCGCAAAAATGCAACTCGACGGTGTCCCGGTGCTTGGCCAGATTGTTGGTGATCCGGGTGCCCATTTTTCCGGCGGCGCCGATCACGCTGACGACGATTCTCTTGTTCATTGCAAGCCTTTCACGGTCGAGACCAAACATTAGATGTAGGACGATTGTCGTTTTAATCAAAATATCACGATCTTCATCGCTTCGCGCAGCGAACCGCCGCTCACCGATAGCAATCGGGGCAATTCGGTTTCCGCCGGCAGCCGATCGCCGGGCATGACATTTTATAGTCCATTTGCTCAGCGAGTCGGAGATGCTACACTTTCTTCGGGAGAAAAAAGATGCGATCTGTAACTAGGCGGGCCCACCTGCCAGTAACACCGCCAGCGGGGATTCACCTGAGCGAACCCGATCGCGACCGAGCCGGCCTGATCGACCGGCTCGAGGCGCTCGGACTCGCCCGGCATATTGAATCGACGATACTGCCGGGCAAGCGGGGAGGCGTTTTTCGCGTCGGCGAGCGCTTGGCGCGCGAATGGGCGCCCCACTCCGACAGCCACGGGTTGAGCGCAAAACTCGCGCCAGACCCGGCTGCCGACGCCGACGAACTCGAGCGCGAGATCCTGCTTGCGCTGATGCTCAGCCCGGAGCCCTTCGCGTACCGCAACTACGACGAGCTCGCCTGTGCGGTCAATGTGCGGCGCAACATCGTCAGCGCCGGGCGCAAGACCGTTCTCGCTTTCGATACGACGATGGCCGCCGAACGCCCCAGCGACTGCTGGACTTACTCGGCCGACAAGGGCTTCACGCTGATGCCGGGCAAGCCGCTGATCGAGGCCCTGCGCAAGGCGACGCAGCCGGCCGTATCGGGCCGCTTGTATGCTTTCTCGTGCTATCGCGCGAGCGAGTACCTGGTCCTGCTGGCGATCGCCGAAGAACTCGAGCGCTGCAACCCGACGCTGCTTGACCGCCTGCAGCGGCAGTGGGAAACGCGGGCGATCAAATCGGCGGCCTTTCATGAAACTTTCCTCGTCGAATACGGCTCGATGGAGCGACCCTTGCCGGCGAAGCACTACGTTCCCGGCGACCGGCTGTGGTTCCGCAACCCTGACGACCGTTCATCAGACGTCGACGGCTTCGAAGGCTCGTGGGTTTTCTATCTCGGTAACGGCGAATTCACCAATTTCTGGAAAGCCGACCAGCCCTACACGCTGGCCAGCAAATGCCTCGAGATCTACCATTGGCGAAACGGCGTCCGCCGTACCGACGCCGGCGAGCTGTGGATGGACGAAGAAATCGTCGACGAACACGTCCAGGCGTCGCTGCGCGACCCCGACGAGGTGCAGGCGATTCTCGAGCGGATGATGCGCCTGCGCGATCCAACGGGTGTCTATGGCGCGGGCGGCTGCATCGACACTTCGCGCGAATATCCGCGCTCGATCTGGCCCGGTACCGGCGAATTCCGGCTGCCCGACGCCTGAGCGGACGAAAAAAAGCCTCGCGCGGCGGCGAGGCTTTTCTCGTACCGGAAACCGCCCGATTACTTCAGCTTCGTTTCCTTGTAGGCGACGTGCTTGCGCACGGTCGGGTCGTACTTCATCATTTCCAGTTTTTCGGGCTTGGTCTTCTTGTTCTTGGTCGTCGTATAAAAATGGCCGGTTCCGGCAGACGACTCGAGCTTGATCTTTTCACGCATGGCTAAAGCTCCTTATCAGATCTCGCCGCGGGCGCGCAGGTCGGCGAGCACGACGTCGATACCGTTCTTGTCGATGGTGCGCAGGCCGGCCGTGGACACGCGCAGACGAACCCAATGGTTCTCACTCTCAACCCAGAAACGGCGGTACTGCAGATTCGGGAGGAAGCGACGCTTCGTTCTATTGTTGGCATGGGAAACGTTGTTCCCGACCATAGGGGCTTTACCCGTTACTTGGCAGACACGCGCCATGATTGTTGCTCCAGTTGATCTTGGGGATGAAAGGCGGCGATTTTAGCCTAAAGTACCGCTGCAGTTCAAGCTATTTCTGCGCCTGCGCTATAAGAGCCCGCGCTCGGCAAAGGAGAGCGGCGGCAACTGTCCGGCGACGATGAAGTGATCGAGCACCCGAACATCGACCAGCGCCAGCGCCTGCTTAAGTTCGCGCGTCAGAAATTCGTCCGCCGCCGAAGGCTCGGCGACGCCCGACGGATGGTTGTGCGCCAGCACGACGGCCGCCGCGTTATGGCTCAACGCCTTGCGCACGACTTCGCGCGGAAAAACGCTGGTTTGCGTCAGCGTACCGCGAAACAGCTCTTCAGCCGCGATCAGGCGATTCTGCGAATCGAGCCAGAGCGCGAAGAACACCTCATGCTGAAGACCGCCAAGGTGCAGGCGCAAAAAATCGCGCACCGCGTTCGGCGTTGCAAAGACGCTGCCCTGCTCGAGTTCCTCAGCCAGCGCTCGACGCGACATTTCGAGAATGGCCTGCAGTTGCGCATACTTGGCCGGGCCCATCCCGGGGATCTGCGCGAGTTCGCCCGGGGCCGCGGCAAACAGGCGATTGAGGCTGCCGAAATGGCCGATCAGGGCGCGTGCAAGGTCAACCGCGCTCTTTCCTTTGACTCCGACACGCAAAAAAATCGCCAGCAATTCGGCGTCGGAGAGGGCCGCCGCGCCGCGCGCCAACAGGCGTTCGCGCGGTCGTTCGTCGGCAGGCCAGTCAGTAATTGCCATGCTTCAATCTCGGTTAGAATGTCCCGTCTGGCATTCTAACCACGCTTGCGGGTATTCGCATGGAATTAAAGGGAAAGCGCATCGCGCTCGGCGTCACCGGCGGCATCGCCGCCTATAAAGCAGCCGAGCTCGTTCGTCTGCTGGTCAGGCAGGGCGCCACGGTACACGTCGCGATGAGCGACGCGGCGACGCATTTCGTGACGCCAGTGACTTTCCAGGCGCTCTCCGGCAATCCGGTGTTTACCGACCAATGGGACGCGCGGGTCGCCAACAACATGGCGCACATCGACCTCTCGCGGCAGGCCGACGCGGTACTGATCGCGCCGGCCTCGGCCGACTTCATCGCCAAAGTTGCCCATGGACTCGCAGACGACCTGCTCAGCACGCTGACACTGGCGCGCGATTGCCCCTTGCTGGTCGCCCCGGCGATGAACCGGCAGATGTGGGAAAAAGCAGCGACACAGCGCAACATCAACACCTTGCTTGGCGACGGCGTGACGATTCTTGGCCCGGCCAGCGGCGAACAGGCGTGCGGCGAAAGCGGCCTCGGGCGGATGCTCGAAGCGCAGGAGATCGTCGACGAACTGATCGCCTTCTTCCAGCCTAAATGCCTTGGCGGAAAGAGACTCTTGCTCACCGCCGGCCCGACCTTCGAGGCGATCGACCCGGTACGCGGCTTGACCAATCGCTCGAGCGGGAAAATGGGTTTTGCGCTGGCGCGCGCGGCGCGCGAAGCTGGCGCCGAAGTGACGCTCGTCTGCGGACCGGTCGGCCTGGCAACGCCGCGCGGGGTGACGCGCATCGACGTCACGAGCGCCCGCGAGATGCACGCCGAGGTCATGCGACGCGCAGTCGCCAACGATGTGTTCGTCGCCGTCGCAGCCGTTGCCGACTACCGACCGCAGACGGTCGCCGAACACAAGATCAAAAAGGAGCGAACGGCAGGAATCGGCGCCGTTCCCGCTGCGCCGATCGAACTGACCTTAAACCCTGACATTCTGGCCGACGTCGCAGCGCTCCCGGCCGCGCCGCTGTGCGTCGGCTTTGCCGCCGAAACGCGCGAGCTGGAAGCTTATGCGCAGAAAAAGCGCGCGGCGAAAAAAATTACGCTGATTGTCGGCAATCTGATCGAAGACGGCTTTGGCGGCGACACCAACACCTTGACGCTCTTTGACGACAACGGCGCGACGCCATTGACACCGGCGACAAAAATCGAACTCGCGCGCGGCCTCGTTGCGCGTATCGCCAAACTGCTCTCGACGCGCTGAACGCAGACAGCCGGCAAAGACCGCTAACGCCGGTCAAGCGGGCGCCAGCGATTTACCGTCGTATCCCAAGGAAGAACCATGCATCGTATCGACGTCCGCATCCTCGACCCCCGCCTCAAGCTGAGCCCACCCGAGTACGCCACGCCCGGCTCGGCCGGCCTCGACCTGCGCGCCTGCCTCGCGGCCGCGCTCACCATCGACCCGGGCGAAACCGTGCTGATCCCGACCGGTATCGCGATTCATCTGGCCGACCCGGGGCTCGCAGCAATCATCCTGCCGCGCTCGGGGCTCGGGCACAAACACGGCATCGTGCTCGGCAATCTGGTCGGCCTGATCGATTCGGACTACCAGGGCGAGATCATGGTGTCGACGTGGAATCGCGGCAGGGAGAGCTTCACGCTCAACCCGCTCGACCGGCTGGCCCAGCTCGTCGTCGTTCCGGTCATGCAGGTCGCCTTCAACGTGGTCGACGAGTTCGCCGCGAGCAGCCGCGGTGATGGCGGCTTTGGCAGCACCGGCAAGGGCTGACTGCGCCGAGCGGAACGCGTTTGATTGGAGACGCCGTGAGCATCCAGCAGACCATTGAAATCACAACGCGCCAGCGCGGAACAACCGAAATCACCGCCGCGGTGGCCAATATCGTCGCGACAAGGCCGGTCGCCTGTGGCCTGTGCAACGTCTTTGTGTTGCATACGAGCTGCTCGGTCATGCTCACCGAGAATGCCGATCCGACGGTGCGTCGCGACCTCGAGACGCTTGCGCAACGCTGGGCGCCCGACGGCGATGCGGCGTACCGGCACGACGACGAGGGCGACGACGACATGGCCGCACACGGCCGCAACGTCCTCGCCGGCAGCTCGATCACCGTGCCGGTAAAGGACGGCGAACTCGTCCTCGGACGGTGGCAGGGAATCTTTGTGTGGGAACACCGGACGCAAGGCCATCGGCGCGAGATCGTCGTGACGATCGTCGGCTGACCCGGCTGTCGAGGTCAAAGGCGCTTACTTGCGCTGGAAGTAGAATTCGAAGACTTCGTCTTCCTCGGCGTTGGCCAGCAACTGGTTGCCCGTTTGCTTCGCGAAAGCCTGGAAATCCTTGACCGCGCTTCGATCAGTGGCAACGACGCGCAACACTTGGCCCGAGGACATTTCAGAGAGCATTTTCTTGGTACGCAAGATGGGAAGCGGGCAGTTGAGCCCCTTGACATCGAGTTCTCGATCGAACTGCATGATGAGTTCCGCGGCGAAGGTAAATGCGTATTTTAACCGCCATTCCTTTTGCGCTTGTCTTCTTCGGCCTGCAGCTTGCGCAACTCGCGCAGGCGGGCGTCGGCCGCAGACTGTTCGTAAAAATTGCCGTCGCTCGCCTGCTGAGCAAATTGCAGCTGTTCGACGGCCTCTCCGAGTTGTCCGCGCAACAGGTAGAACTCGGCCTGTGCCCGGTGTTGCTGCAGGCGCTTGCCGAGCGCCGCGTAGGTCCGCGCCTGCTGGCCGTAGAGCTTGTAATCGTCGGGGTCGTCGAGCAGCTGGGCGCCGAGGAAGGTGACGGCGGCTTCGTACTGCTGCGCGGCGTAAAGCGTTTCGGCGTTGCCATAAACGAGTGACTTGGCCTGGGGAAAACGCTGCAAGGCTTCCTGGTAGATCGCTTGAGCGGCGAGAAAATCGCCGGCGGCGATCTGCACTTCCGCGGCAAGGCCGGCAATCAGCGCCGAAGCAACGCGAAGCGCAGTCAGCGCTTCGATCTCGCGTTGTGCTGCGGCAAGATCCTTGGCGCGCATCAGCGCAACAACCAAGCCGTAGCGGGCGGCCGGCAGCGACGCGTATTTCTTCTCGCGCAACTGGCTTTCGAACTCGGCGACCGCTTCGCGCGGTGTGCCCATCAGCGCGCGCAGCTTGGCGCGAACCAAGTGGAAATCGAGACTGCTCACGACTTGCCGATAGGGCGATTCCTGCGCGCGATTTTGAATATCGGACATGCGCTCGACGGTCATCGGATGCGAGCGGAGGTAGACCGGGGCATTGTTCTCGTACAGTCGCCCGGACTTTTGCAGGCGCTCAAAAAAATCGGCCATGCCGCGCACGTCGAAGCCGGCTTTGTCGAGCGACTGGAAGCCGACGCGATCGGCTTCGCGCTCGAAGTCGCGCGAGTAAGCGAGCTGGGCCTGGACGACGCCGGCCTGGGTCGACGCAATGGTCGCCGCAGCAACCGAACTGTTGGCGCGTGCGGCGAGAATACCGACGGCCATGGCGATCAGACTGGGAAGCGTATTTTGCCTCTCCTTGGCCATCTGCCGCGCCAGGTGGTTCTGCGTCACGTGGGCTATTTCGTGCGCCAGCACGCTGGCGAGTTCGGACTCGGACTGCGCGGTCAGAATCGTGCCGGTATTCATGCCGACAAAGCCGCCGAACATCGCGAACGCATTGACCGTGTTGTCGCGAATGGCAAAGAAATGAAACTGGCCGGATGGATTCCCGCTGGCCTGAACCAGACGACTGCCGAGGCGGTTGAGATAGTCGTTAATCTCGGCGTCGTCGACGTAACTTGGCTCGCGCAGGCGGATCTCGTTCATGATGTTTTCGCCGATCCGGCGCTCGATCAGCGGCGAAAACTCGGCGCGAGCCGATTCGCCGAGGTCAGGTAGGTCATCGGCCCACGCAGCGGGCGCGCCGGCCATTGCGAGCGCGGCAGCCAGAGCGAAAACACAGCGTGAGAGCGTGATAGGACGGGTCACCGGGAGGAGCTTCGAGAAGATCGATGTCGGCATGATAGCCGACTCAAACGCCGCTTATGTTTCGAGTTGTATCCGCGCCCATTGCGGGCGAAAAAAAACCCGCCAGAGGCGGGTTTTTTCAGCGCAGCCGAGAAAAATCAGGCACGCCCAATATTCGAAGCTTGCTTGCCCTTGGGGCCCTGCGTCACGTCGAAAGTAACCTTTTCGCCCTCTTTGAGGGTCTTGAATCCGCCCATGGTAATCGCCGAGAAATGGGCGAAAAGATCTTCGCTGCCATCATCCGGAGTAATGAAACCGAAACCCTTGGCGTCATTGAACCACTTCACTGTACCTGTTGCCATATTGCTACTTCCTTCAAAAGAGACTAGATCCGGGCATCGCCCGACTTGCATGTTTGCAATTCAATTGTTCCTGAAGCAAAACATGAAGTCTTTGTACGCTAGTTCTATCCGATGCGTCAAGCATTTTTTCATAACGATCCTGACGCGGTGTGGTTTATCCGGGAAAGCGGCGGCGAGCCGGTGGTTTTGCGCGGCCACGAAGACTGGTTAGAATTGGCCCATGGTAAAACAGCATGTAGAAGGCACCGTACTCGCGGCCAAACGTACCAAGTTAGCGCCTCCTCCGCTTTATACGGTGCTGTTGCTCAATGACGATTTCACTCCGATGGAGTTTGTCGTTTTCGTCTTGCAGAAGTTTTTTTCGATGAATCGAGAACAAGCAACGCAAATCATGCTCAAAGTACACATCGAGGGGCGGGGCATTTGCGGCGTATATCCGCGCGATTTGGCTGCCACCAAGGTCGAGCAAGTGACGACCTTCGCACGTGAAAACCAGCATCCGCTGGCGTGCGTAATGGAGGAGAATTAAATGATTGCGCAGGAACTTGAAGTCAGCTTGCACATGGCCTTTGTCGAAGCCCGGCAGAAGCGGCATGAGTTCATCACCGTCGAACACCTTCTGCTCGCCCTGCTCGATAATCCGTCGGCTGCCGAGGCACTTCGCTCCTGCGGCGGCAACATTGAACAGCTGCGCCGCGACCTGACGAAGTTCATCGGCGAGCACACACCGACCGTTGACGGCCAGCAAGACATTGACACGCAGCCGACGCTTGGTTTCCAGCGCGTAATCCAGCGCGCCATCCTCCACGTCCAATCGTCGGGAAAGAAGGAAGTCAATGGCGCCAACGTTCTCGTCGCGATTTTTGGCGAAAAGGATTCGCACGCGGTTTATTACCTTCTCAAACAGGGCATCACCCGACTTGACGTGGTGAACTTCATCTCGCACGGCATCAGCAAGGTGCCGCCGAGTTCGACGCGCAGCGAACAGGACATCGAGACCGAAGGCGAAACGCAAGCCGCTAGCGGCCCGCTCGACAGTTACACGATCAACCTCAACACGCTTGCCGTGCAGGGCAAGATCGACCCGTTGATCGGACGCGAGAAGGAACTCGAGCGCGTCATCCAGACGCTGTGCCGTCGGCGCAAGAACAATCCGCTGCTGGTCGGTGAAGCGGGCGTTGGCAAGACGGCGATCGCCGAAGGGCTGGCGCGCCGCATCGTCGAAAACGACGTTCCCGAAGTGCTGGAGAAAGCGAACGTCTACTCGCTCGACATGGGGGCGCTACTCGCTGGAACGAAATATCGCGGTGATTTCGAACAACGCCTGAAGTCCGTCCTCAAGCAGCTGAGCGAGAATCCGCAGGCCATCCTCTTCATCGATGAGATCCATACGCTGATTGGCGCCGGCTCGGCTTCGGGCGGCACGCTCGACGCCTCGAACCTCCTCAAGCCGGCCTTATCGAACGGCCAGTTGAAGTGCATCGGTGCGACGACCTACAACGAATACCGCGGGATCTTCGAGAAGGACCACGCGCTGTCCCGGCGCTTCCAGAAAATCGACGTCGGTGAGCCGTCCAACGCCGAAACAGTCGAGATCCTCAAGGGTCTCAAGACGCGCTTTGAGTCGCACCACGGCATCAAGTATTCGGCCGCGGCGCTCGTTTCGGCCGTCGACCTCTCGGTGCGCTTCATCACCGATCGGCACTTGCCCGACAAGGCCATCGACGTCATCGACGAAGCTGGTGCGGCGCAGCGCGTGCTGCCCAAGTCGAAGCAGAAGAAGATGATCGGCAAGCAGGATATCGAGGAGATCGTCGCCAAGATCGCGCGCGTGCCCTCGACACAGGTGACTTCCGACGACCGCAGCGCGCTCAAGAACCTCGATCGCGACCTCAAGGCCGTCGTCTTTGGCCAGGAAGCGGCGATCGACGCACTCGCCAGGGCGATCAAGATGACGCGCTCGGGGCTCGGCACGCCGGGCAAGCCGATCGGCAGTTTCCTCTTCTCGGGCCCGACCGGCGTCGGCAAGACCGAGGTTGCGCGCCAGCTCGCTTATTGCCTCGGTAACGAGTTGATCCGCTTCGATATGTCGGAGTACATGGAACGCCATGCCGTCTCACGGCTGATCGGCGCGCCACCTGGATACGTCGGATTCGACCAGGGCGGACAGCTCACCGAAGCGGTCACCAAGAAGCCCTATTGCGTTCTGCTTCTCGACGAAATCGAAAAGGCTCATCCGGATATCTACAACATCCTGTTGCAGGTCATGGACCACGGTACGCTGACCGACAACAACGGCCGCAAGGCCGATTTCCGCAACGCGGTAATAATCATGACGACCAACGCCGGACAGTAATCGATACACAAGTCGAGCATGGGCTTTACCAACGCCAAGGAAGCTGGCGACGAACTGGTCGAGATCAAGCGACTGTTTACCCCCGAATTCCGTAACCGGCTCGACGCGACGATCTCGTTCAAGTCGCTTGATCATGAGGTGATACTGCGCGTCGTCGATAAATTCCTGATGCAACTTGAGGAGCAGTTGCACGAGAAAAAGGTCGAGGCCACATTTACTCCAGCGCTCAAGAATCATTTGGCGAGTAACGGATTTGATCCCCTGATGGGCGCCCGCCCGATGGCGCGGTTGATCCAGGATACGATCCGCTCGGCGCTCGCCGACGAGTTGCTTTTCGGCCGTCTGGCGAACGGCGGTCACGTCACCGTCGACATCGACGAGAATCAGAAAGTTAAGCTCGTTTTTGCCGAAGAGGCGGAAGCGGTCGCCTGACCGGGCAACACCCCTTTCATTGGGCCCATAGTGGATCAAAAGCCCAAGCTCCCCGGCTGGCTGCGGTTGCCGGAGCGGGTGCGGTTCTGGTGCTGCGGCATCCGCGGTTGGCTTCTGCTGACCCCGTAATGACCGGCGGCCAACTCCAGTCGGACTTTTCTTGTCGATCGGGTTTTTCGCAGCCTGCGTTGATCAGCGCTCCGTCTCTGTAGCGAGATTGAACCCGCGCCCTGACTAAAGAACAACCTGCGTGCCGAGTTCGACAACGCGGTTACTCGGTATCTTGTAGAAACTCGTTGCGCTGCTCGCATTGCGGTACATCGCAACGTAGAGCTTCTCGCGCCAAAAGACCATGCTCGAGCCAATTTTCGGAATCAGCGTCGCGCGGCCAAGGAAGAACGAGGTTTCCATCATCTCGAACACCAGGCCCTGCGCCGCACCGTGCAGCAGCGCTGCCGGGAGATCGGGTTCGTCCTTGAAACCGTATTGCACGACAACACTGTAGAAATCGGCTTTGAGTTTGCGCACGTCGAGGCGGTCAATTTCAGGGACGTAGGGCACGTCGAAGATCTCAACGGAAACAATCATCACGCGCTCGTGCAAGACCTTGTTGTGCATCAGGTTGTGCAGCATCGCATTGGGCACGTGGCGCGCACTCGAGGTCATGAACACCGCGGTGCCGGGCACGCGCGTCGGCATCGAGACGAGCAAGGCTTCGATAAAAACCTCGAGTTCGATCGACTCGTCGCTCAGGCGCTCGGCAAGCAGCTGGCTGCCGCGCTTCCAGGTGCTCATGATCAGGAAGACGAGCGAGCCCACGGCGAGCGGAAACCACCCGCCATCGGGAATCTTGTGCATATTGGCGAAAAGGAATAACAGTTCGAGCGACAGGAAACAGGCAAAGAGCGCGCCAGCCTTCTTCCACCCCCAGCCCCAGCCCTTGGCGGCGACGACGGTCGCCAGAATCGAGGTGATCACCATGTCGCCGGTGACTGCGATGCCGTAGGCGGCGGCAAGGTTACTCGTCGACCGGAAGCCAAGAACGAGGATTACGACCGCACAGAACAAGCCCCAGTTAACGCCCGGCAAATAAACCTGGCCCTGCTCCTTCTCGGACGTGAATTGCACTTCGACGCGCGGAAAAAAACCAAG
>JBBRXI010000028.1:0-13282 GCA_038248575.1 Burkholderiales bacterium
AATCGGCGCACGGCGCGCGCTTTCGCGTCGTCTTGAATCGCGTCGAAGCCTTCCTGCATCACCCGCACAACAGCTCGACCTGCCCCAAGATCGCGATCAAGCAGATCCGCGAATTCCTCGCCCACGCCGGGGTGACGTTGTCGAGCTACGAAGCCGGTCTGAACGACTAGCTGACGGTGACGCCGCGTGTCAGGCGGTCGTGCATCCACGCACAGAGCGCGCCGCTAACCATCAGCGCTCCCATGCCGAAAGCCAGGTTGCGCGGCGACCCCCAGAGCAACGGCGCAAGGACGCCGGCGACGAGCCCGTTGAACCCCGACTGCAGGAACATCTGGCACGATGCGGCGAGGCCGCGCTGCGCCGGAAACGGGTCGAGCGCGAGCAGCGTCAGACAGGGCACGGCGAGTGACATGCCGAAGGTATAGATGAAGATCGGCACGACGCTCCACGGCAGCATCGGCGGCAGCAGCAGGTTGATCGCGATGTTGAGCAGTGCCGCGCTGCCCATGACCGCGTAGCCGCTGGCAATCGTCTGCCGCGCCGTGAATTTTCCGGCCAGGCGCCCTGACAGCCAGGCACCCGACATCAGTCCGCCCATAGCCGGACCGAAGAGCCAGAAGAAACCGGTTTCGGAAACGCCGAGATGGCGGGTCAGGAAGACCGGTGCCGACATGATGTAAATGAAAAACGCGGCGAAGTTAAATGAGAGCCCGCCGCAGGCGAGCAGGAATTCCGACGATGTCAGCACTTTCCAGTAGGTGCGCGCGAGATAGCCGGCGTGCAGCGGTTGCCGGCGCGCGAGCGGCAGCGTTTCGGGTAACAGGCGCCAGCAGGCGACCCACAGCGCGAAGCTCATGACGACGAGAAAGCCGAAAACCGAGCGCCAGCCGAACCACGATTGCAGCCAGCCGCCGATGACCGGCGCGAGCGCCGGCGCGAGCGCGAACATCATCGTGATGTGCGCCATCAGTCGCTGCGCCGCCGGTCCGTCGAAAAGGTCGCGGACGATCGCCCGGCCGATGACGATGCCGGCGCCAGCCGACATGCCTTGCAACGCGCGCAGTAGCCAAAGGTGTTCGATACGCGTCGCGAACAGGCAGCCGAAAAGCGCCAGGCCAAAAAGCGCCAGCGATACGAGCAGCACGCGCCGGCGACCGAGCGCGTCCGAGATCGCTCCGTGCCAGAGCGCCATGATGGCAAACGGCACGAGGTAGGCGGTCAGCGTCTGCTGTACCTCGACCGGGCTCGCCTGCAGGCTCTGGCCGATGTCGTTGAACGACGGCAGATAGGTGTCGATCGAAAAGGGGCCGAGCGCGCCAAGCGCGGCGAGCAGCAGGGCGATGCCGCGCGGCGGCGGCGTTTTTGGTTCGGGCAATTCAATCCTTTGCGAAGCGGCGATATTGTACGGCTTCGGCGATGTGCTGGGGGGCGATCGCCGTACTTCCGGCAAGATCGGCGATGCTGCGCGCGACCCTGAGCACGCGGTGGTAGGCGCGCGCCGAGAGGTTAAGTCGCGCCAGCGCCTGTTTGAGCAGCGCGGCGCCTGCGGCGTCGGGCGCGCAGTGGCGATCGATTTCCTTGCTCGTCAGGCGCGCGTTCGGCTTGCCCTGGCGCGTCTCCTGGCGCGCCCGCGCGGCGACGACGCGGGCGCGGACGGTCGCCGACGATTCGCCGTCGGCGGCGCTCTGCAGCGCTTCGGCGGGCAGCGCCGGCACCTCGATCTGCAGGTCGATGCGGTCAAGCAAGGGGCCCGAGAGCCGGCTGCGATAGCGCGCCACCTGATCGGGCGTGCACCGGCATTTCCCCCGCACGTCGCCGTGCTGGCCGCAGGGACACGGATTCATCGCCGCGACGAGTTGAAAGCGGGCCGGAAATTCGGCCTGACGCGCCGCGCGCGAGATATGGATGCGGCCGCTCTCGAGCGGCTAGCGCAGCGCTTCGAGGACGCGGCGATCGAACTCCGGGAGCTCATCAAGGAACAAGACCCCTTCGTGGGCGAGCGAGATTTCACCCGGGCGCGGCACGCTGCCGCCGCCGACGAGCGCCGCCGACGACGCGGTGTGGTGCGGCGCGCGGTAGGGATGGCGGCCAAAGTTTTCGGGAACGAATTGCCCGGCGAGCGAGAGAACGGCGGCCGAGGCCAGCGCCGCCTCCGACGTCATCGGCGGCAAGAGTCCCGGCAGGCGAACGGCGAGCATCGATTTGCCGGTGCCCGGCGGGCCGACGAAGAGCAGCGAATGGCCACCAGCCGCCGCGATCTCGAGCGCGCGCCGGGCGTGCGCCTGCCCGCGCACGTCGGCCAGGTCGGGGGTGTCGTCGCCCGGCGCAGCGCCCGCACCGCTCGCCACGCACTCGGCAAGCACGCCCTGGCCGCACAGGTGAGCGCACACTTCAAGCAAGGAGTTGGCGGTCAGGACGCGCACGCTGCCGGCGAGCGCCGCTTCGCGCGCGCTGCTCGCCGGCAAAACGAAGCAGCGTCCGCTGTGCCCGGAAGCGAGAACCATCGCCAGCGCGCCGCGGATAGGCCGCAGCTCGCCGGACAGCGACAACTCGCCGGCAAACTCGTAATCACCGAGCGCACTGCCGGGAATCTGGCCCGAAGCGGCGAGGATGCCGAGCGCGATCGGCAGGTCGAAGCGCCCCGACTCCTTCGGCAAGTCGGCCGGCGCGAGATTGACCGTGATGCGTTTGCTGGGAAAATTGAAGCCCGAATTTTGCAGCGCCGCGCGCACCCGGTCGCGCGCCTCCTTGACTTCGGTATCGGGCAGGCCGACGAGCGTCACGCTCGGCAAGCCACCCGCCAGATGCACCTCGACCGCGACCTCGGGAGCGGAAAGCCCGTCGAGACCCCGGCTGTGGACGATGGCAAGCGGCATGGCGAATGAATCGGATAAAACGTCAGTCTAAACGGCTATTTGAAAACTGAGCCTGGAAGATAGCAATTCTTGCATCGACGCACGGCAACGGCTTAACGTTGGCCTGATTGTAAGTAATCTGCGGAGAGTCGGGTGACGCCGCCGGATGGCCGCAATGGGCGCTGTGCCAGCCGCTCATTTTTTTCCAGGCAGGCTCAGAAAGCCCTGCATGCCGCCTGCGTGGCTTTCTTTTGGCGCTCAAGCATTAACGGTTCACATCGACAACCAGACGCCCTTTGACTTCACCATTGAGCATTTTGGTCGCATAAGGCAGCACGTCACCAAGACCAATTTCGTGGCTGATCACACCGAGCTTTTCGATATTCAGGTCGCTGCCCAAACGTCGCCAGGCCTCAAGTCGGTCGGCCATCGGACACATGACGCTATCGATACCGACAAGCGTCACGCCACGCAGAATGAAAGGTGCGACCGATGCAGGAAAATCCATACCACCCGCCAGTCCGCAGGCGGTTACGACACCCCGGTATTTGGTCGTTGCACAGACATTCGCCAACGTATGGCTGCCGACGACATCGACTGCACCCGCCCAGCGTTCTTTGCCCAAAGGCTTGCCCGGCGACGAGAACTGGGCACGCTCGAGAACCTCAACGGCACCGAGCCCCTTAAGATAGTCGGTCTCTTCAGGCCGGCCGCTGACCACGACAACCGTGTAGCCCAGTTTGGCGAGCACGGCGGTGGCTACACTCCCCACACCGCCAGCCGCACCGGTCACGAGAATCTCGCCGTCGGCTGGTTTGACGCCATGGCGTTCGAGTGCCAGCACGCACAGCATCGCCGTATAGCCCGCGGTGCCAATTGACATCGCCTGCTGTGGCGTGAACGAGGACGGCAGAGGGAGCAACCAATTTCCATTCAGCCGGGCCTTTTGCGCCAGCCCTCCCCAATGTCCTTCGCCGACGCCCCAGCCATTGAGCAACACCGCATCGCCGGGCTTGTACTGCGGATGCGTAGAGCTTTCAACGGTGCCGACCAGGTCGATGCCGGGAACCATCGGAAACTTGCGCACCACCGGACCCTTGCCGGTGATCGCCAGCCCATCCTTGTAGTTGAGTGTCGAATAGCCGACACGGATCGTCACGTCGCCTTCAGGCAGTTGTGCTTCGTCGATGTCCTTGAGTCCGGCTCGGTAACCCGACTCGTCCTTCTCAATCAGAATTCCCTTGAACATATACGCTCCTTGTTTAATTTGACCGATCATCTATTAGAACTCAAAAAAATTAGCCGCGTGGTAGTCCGGCAAAGAATCCATGCGCGAAAATTTCCAGCGGCTCTGCGCTCTGCTCGAGTTTTTCCCTCAGCACGGCGCCTTCCCAGCCAATCGAGAAGAAGGCGGCAAGCTGTCGGCAATCCGCTTGTTGCGAAAGCTCGCCCGCCTCTTGCGCTGCGACCAGGCAACGCGCAAATCGCGCCGAGGTGACGGAAACGCCGGGGCGACGCGGGACGGCAGCTTCTCGACGGACATCTTCAAGCGCTACCAGCGCAGCGAGCAGGCTTTCGTTCTGGCGCTCATGAAAAGGGTCGTGCACGGCGTGTCCGCGCGCAAGGTCTCGGCGATCACGGAGAGCTGTGCGGCGCCAGCTTCTCCAGATCGACGGTGAGCGCGCTGTGCGTCGCGAGCTGTTCGGCAAAATGTCTTTTGCGCGAACGCACACCGCCCAGGATCAGGGATTCATGCGATCTGCAAGAGCGTAGCGGCACCCGCGGACGGCGACCAGTGGTCGGCGCGGATATGGCTGGTATTGGTCACCTGCGCTTCTTCGAACGTCGTCATTTCGGAAAGCACCGCCACCGCGCCCTTCAGCACCGAATAGACGATCGCCGAACCGGTGCCTTCACCGAGGCGCAAGCCGAGCTTGAGCACGGCAGTCGCGTTCATGAACTGCAACATCTTGCGGTGGCCCTGCTCGTCGGACTCGTGCGAAAAAATGCAGTAGTCGAGCACGCGCCGGTTGATCGCCTGGGCGACGAGCAGCGCCGAAGTGGTGATGAAGCCATCGACGAGGATTACCATCCGGCACGACGCCGCTTCGAGCATTCCTCCGGCGATCGTCGCGATTTCATAACCGCCGAAGCGCGCAAGGTTCGCGAAGACGGAGGTCGACACGCCGTGTTCGGCGATCGCGGCGCGGATGACCCGGGCTTTATTGCTGACGCCCGCGCTATCGAGCCCGGCGCCGGGGCCGACGCAGTCCTCGACCGGCAGGCCGCAGATGATCGACATCAGCGCCGACGCGGGCGTCGTGTTGCCGATCCCCATCTCGCCAAAACCGATGACGTTGCTGCCTCCGGCAAAGAAGCGGCGGACGATCGCGCGTCCGTTGGCGAAGGCTTGCGCGCAGTTCGCGGCGCTCATCGCCGGGCGTAGTCGGAGGTTCTCCGAGCCGAAGGCAACCTTGGCGTCGATCAGCCGCGGATGCGGCGCGAAACGATGGTTGACGCCGGCGTCGACGACCCACAGGTCCATCCCGTAAATCCTCGCCAGCAGGCCGATGCCACCACCGCCGTTGAGGAAGTTCAGGACTTGCTGCCAGGTGATATCGACCGGGCACGGACTAACGCCTTCAGCCGTGACGCCATGGTCGGCGGCAACGGTGAGCAGTACCGGATGCGCAAGAATCGGCGCGAGGCTGTTCTGGATCAGGCCGACTTGCATGGCCAGCGATTCGAGGCGCCCGAGCGAACCGACAGGCTTCGCCTTGTTGTCGAGCTTGTGCTGGAGTGGCGCGATGAGTTCGCGATCGAGCGCCGGTATGTCGATTTCAGGATGCAGCGGATTCATCGTTTTCCAGTCTGAAGGTGAGAATTTGCCCGTAAGCGACCGGGATGGTGAACGCCTCTTGCGGCGACCGGCCGGTGAACAGGCACATCGCCGCGCGCAGGTTTCCGGCGTGCGTGAACGCCGCTACCCGCCGCTGCCCGGCGGCCTGCAGAAGGCGCACGAAAACGCGCATGCGGGCGATCAGGTCGGTGAACGCTTCGCCGTTCGGGCAGCGCGTCGTCACGTAATCGGCGAACCATGCCTTGCCTTGCGGCGAGGCGTAGATCGAATCCCAGTCGGCCATTTCCCAGTCGCCGAAATGGAGTTCGCGCAAGCTGTCGTCGACGCTGATCGCCTGGGCGTGGCCGATCGCCGTCGCCAGCCGCGTGCACCGGGTGAGCGGGCTGGTATAGACGCGGTCAAATGTCGCCGCCGCGATGGCCTGCCTGACGGCCTCACTTTCCGCAGCGAACGATGCCGCGAGCCCGACGTCGCTCTGGCCGTAGCAGATGCCGCGTGGAACGGCAACTGCGGTGTGCCGGATCAGCGTCAGCTGTATCGGTTCGCCGCGTGTAGAAACGCCGCTGGGGCCCGTTTGCTCAGACGGTCTCACCGTCGCTCCGCCTCGGCGACGGCCACCGACAGGCGCTGCCAACCAGTCGCGCCGCCCGGCAGGCCAAAGCGCACGAGGCCGTGCGCAGCGAAATGGCGCGTCAGGATGGCGCGGCGGGCAAAGTGTTCGGCGAGCGCGTCGGCGCGTGGTGTATGCAGCGTGCAAAAAAGCGCCGTACGATCGACCGGCCCGAGTGGCGCGAGCAATTCGGCGAGCCGCTGCGAGCTGTCGCGCAGTCGGGCGCGTGCTTGCGCTTGCCAGGCGTGATCGGCGAGCGCCTGACTGGCGACGCGGCGCGAAGGATGCGAGAGCGCCCACGGACCGAGCAGCTCGCGCAGGCTGGTGAGCTTTTCGGCGGCGCCGAAAATGAAGCCGACGCGCGCGCCGGCCAGGCCGAAGAACTTGCCGAGCGAGCGCAGCACGATGAGGTTGGGCGCCAGCTCGCTGCCGGCCAGCGCGGCGACGCTCTCCTGCGGCTCGGCGTCGGCAAAAGCTTCATCGACGACCAGCCAGCCGCCACGTTGGTGCAATTGGGCTGCTGCGGCGAGCAGCACGTTGCGCGGCTGGAGGTTTCCCGTCGGGTTGTTCGGGTTGCAGAAAAGCACGTTCGGGCACCCGGCGGCGAGTGCTGCGGCGAGCGTCGGCAGTCGGCGCACGCGATGGCCGGCGCACGCCCAGGCGTGCGGGTGCTCTTCGTAGAGCGGCGACAGACAGGCGAGTTCGCCCGGCGCGAAGAGCCTGGGCAGCGCCTGTATCGCCGCCTGCGAACCGGGCAGAGCGAGGAGACGCGCGCTGCCGTAGTACGCGGCGGCAGCGGTCTCGAGGCCGTCGTCGTCTTCGGGCAGGCGTTGCCAGCACGCCGGGTCGATCGCCGGAACGGGGTAGGCGTCGGGATTGATCCCCGTCGACAGGTCGAGCCAGTCGCTCAGGGCGATGGTGCTGTCTTGCGCTGCGCGGCGCAAACGGCCGCCGTGTTCAAGCATTGAGGTACCCCACAGAGAAGAGGACGAGCAACCAGATCGCCGTACTGCGCCGCAGCAGCGTCAGCACGCGCCTGATGTCCTCACCGCACGGCGGACGGCCGGCGCCGAGTTGCGGCCGTTCTTCCTGCTGGCCATGGTAGATCGCCGCGCCGCCAAGCGCCAGGCCGAGGCTCGCCGCACCGGCCGACATGACCGGTCCGGCGTTCGGGCTTTCCCATGTACTCGCCTGTCGGCGCCAGCAGGCGAGCGCGCTGCGCGTCTTTCCGCACAGGGCGTAAGAGAGCGCGGTGAGGCGCGCCGGCAGGTAATTCAGTGCGTCGTCCAGGCGCGCCGCGGCCCAGCCAAAATACAGAAAGCGCTCATTCTTGTAGCCCCACATCGCGTCGAGCGTATTGGCCAGGCGAAAGAGCACCGCGCCCGGGCCACCGAGGACGACGAACCAGAACAACGCGCCGAACGCCGCGTCGTTGCCGTTTTCGAGCGCCGACTCGACGCAGGCCTTGGCGACGCCCGACTCGTCGAGCCGGCTCGTATCGCGCGAGACGATCCAGCCGACGTGCTCGCGCGCGGCACGCAGGTCGCCCGCGGCAAGGTCATCGGCGACACGCTTGGCGTGCTCGCCAAGGCTGCGCCCGCCGAGCGCCAGGTAGAGCAGGCCGACGTCAACAAGCCAGGCAAGGCCGGTGCCGCGCGGCACAACAGCCACGAGCGCGACCCACGGCAGGACGGCAATTGACCACGCGAGGAGGCCGCTCGCCCGTTGCCAGCCGGCGCTGCCGGCGCGGCGCAGCGCGCCTTCGAGCGCGCCGGCGAGCGCGCCGAAACCGACGAGCGGGTGAAAGCGCGCCGGCTCACCGAACAGCCGGTCGAGCCCGAGTGCCGCGAGCACGGCGAGCGGCGCCCAGAGCGACGAAGGAATCGGGGGGATCGGCAAGGCGATCAGTTCGAGTGACCAGGAGTTGATGGCGAACGGCCAGGACAGCATTCAGCCTCCTTTGACGCCAGCGTCGGTGGCACCGAGCGGCAGCCATTGCCCGAGGCATTCGAGATCGAGGTTTTGCTCGACGGCGTCGGCGATGCGCTCCAGATCGCGTTCGCGCCGCTCGTTCGGGTCAAAGTGCGCCGTCGGTTTGTGACCGGCCCATGCGAGCAGCGCGGCGAGCGCCTGCGGTGTGTCGAAGAGACCGTGGCAGTAGGTGGCGAGGATCTGGTTATCGGCTGAAACGGCGCCTTCGGGCGCGCCGCCGAGGCAGGTCGCCGGACGCGCCAAGGCTGGGCCGCTGGTCACGCCCATGTGGATTCGATAGCCGACGATCGGTACGTTGGTGGCAGCGTCGGAATGGTCGGCAGCGGGAAGCGTCAGCGTGCCGCTGACGTTTTCGAGCGTCTTTTCGGCGCTCAGCGACGTCTCGAAATCGAGCCATCCGAGTCCGCGCGCGTCACCCGGCTGGCCTTCAAGCCCGAGCGGGTCCTTGAGCAGCATGCCGAGCATCTGCAGGCCGCCGCAAATGCCGATGAGCTTGCCGCCGTAGCGCAGGTGGCGGGTGATCGCCTCTTCCCAGCCCATTTCGCGCAGCCAGGCGAGGTCGGCCTGCACCGCTTTCGAACCGGGCAGAACGATGAGGTCGCAGGGTGGGACGGCGTCGTGCGGGCCGACAATGGTGAAATCGACTTCCGGGTGAAAGCGCAAGGGGTCGAGGTCGTTGTGGTTGGCGATGCGCGGATACGCCGGAGCGACGACGCGGATGCGCGTTGCCGTCTTGGCTTCCTTGCCGCGCGGCAGCGCGTCCTCGGCGTCGAGGTAGAGCCCGTGCAGGTAGGGAATGACGCCGAGCACCGGCTTGCCGGTGCGCTCTTCGAGCCAGCGTAGCCCCGGTTCGAGCAGCGAAATGTCGCCGCGAAAGCGGTTGATGACAAAACCCTTGACGCGCGCCTGCTCGCTCGCCGAGAGCAGTTCGAGCGTGCCGACGAGATGGGCGAAGACGCCGCCGCGGTCGATGTCAGCAATCAGGATTACCGGGCAGTCGACGACTTCGGCAAAGCCCATATTGGCAATGTCGCGCGCGCGCAGATTGATTTCTGCCGGGCTGCCGGCGCCCTCGACGACGACGCAGTCGTACGCCGCGCAGAGCCGCTGCCACGACTCGAGAACGGCCTTCATCGCACGCGGCTTGTATTCGTGATAGTCGCGCGCGTTGAGGTCGCTCATCACCTTACCGTGGATGACGACCTGCGCGCGCTTGTCGGACGAGGGCTTGAGCAGAATGGGGTTGAAGTCGATGTGCGCGGCAACGCCGGCGGCGAGCGCCTGTAGCGCCTGCGCCCGGCCGATCTCGCCGCCGTCGATGGTGACTGCCGAATTGAGCGCCATGTTCTGCGGCTTGAACGGCGCGACCTTGAGGCCACGGCGCGCGAGAACGCGGCACAGCGCGGCGACGAGAATCGTCTTGCCGGCGTCCGACGTGCAGCCCTGGACCATCAGGCTCGGTGTGTGGCCATCACCTGTTTTGTTCATCGTGAAATCCCCTTCCTGTTGGCTGCTTGTCGGCTCGTCACGCGCGCGGATCCGAATTGGCCTGCGCGACGCTGAGCACACCACCGACGACGATCAGCGCCGGCGGCCGGATCTTCTCGGCGCGGCCGGTTGCCGCGAGTTCGGTGAGCGTCGTGACGACAAAGCGCTGTTCGGGCAGCGTCGCCTTGTAGACGAAGCCGGCCGGCGTTGCGCCCGACAGGCCGTGCGCGATGAGTTCGTCGGAAATGATGTCGAGCCCGGTGATCCCCATGTAGAAAACGAGCGTTTGTCCGGGGCGCGCGAGCGCCGGCCAGTCGAGCGCGACACTGTGATCCTTGAGGTGGCCGGTGACGAAGACGCAGCTCTGGGCGTGGTCGCGATGGGTGAGCGGAAAGCCACAGCTGGCCGCGGCGCCGAGCGCGGCGGTGATCCCGGGAACGATCGTCACGGCGATTCCGGCGGCGCGCAACGCGTCCATTTCCTCGCCGCCGCGACCGAACACAAAGGGGTCGCCGCCCTTCAGGCGAACGACGCGCTTCCCCGACTGCGCAAGGCGCAGCAGGAGCGCGTTGATTTCGTCCTGCGGCAAGGCGTGGCAACCGGCCTCCTTGCCGACATAGACGCGCTCGGCAGCCTGCGGAATAAGTTCGAGTATTTGCGTGCCAACCAGGTTGTCATAGACGACAGCCTCGGCCGATTGCAGCAGACGCATCGCTTTGAGGGTCATCAGTTCGGGGTCGCCGGGGCCTGCGCCGACGAGCGCGACGGAACCGGAGGCTTGGCTGGAGGTGTTAGGCATGGACATGATGAGGTCGAATCACTCGGTGAGTAAGGAAAATCATGGCAGGAACAGCGCTGCCGCCGCCGTCGGATTGGACGGAAAGTAAAAGTGTACGTAGGACGCTGTCAGCCGTTGCCGGCGCCAGACCGGCTCGCCTTTGCGGCCGTCGCTATGCAGCGCGTGCGCGAGCGGCGTGAGCGCGGTGGCGCAGCGCGAATGGTGAAAGCTGTGTCCGCGCAGCGCGCCTTCGGGCAGATCGACCGCCTGCGCGCCGAGCGCGGCCAGCCGCTTGCCCATCGTCGTCGTTCCGGCGAGCAGGCCAGCCGTCGCGTGCGCACGCCCGTCGAGGTCGACGAGCGTTTCAAAGAGCGTCATCATCCCGCCGCACTCGGCGAGCAGCGGCTTTCCGCCATCGACATGCGCGCGCAGTTGCGCCCACAATGCGCTGCGCCCGGCGAGCCGTTCGGCGTGCAATTCGGGGTAGCCGCCGGGCAGCCAGAGCGCGTCGCACTCGGGAAGCGCGTCGCCGGCGAGCGGGGAAAAAAACCGCAGGCTGGCGCCCTGCGCTTCGAGCAGTTCAAGATTGGCCGGATAGATGAAGCAGAAAGCGTCGTCGCGCGCGACCGCGATCGCGCGGCCGGCGAGGGTGCGCGTCAATCCCGCAGGCGGCGTCGCGACCGGCAGGTCAAAGGCCACTGGCGGCGGCAGTTCGGCGAGCGGCGTTGCCGCGAGCGCGTCGGCGAGGATGTCGATGCGCGCCACGAGGCCGTCGATTTCCTCGGCCGGCAGCAATCCGAGATGGCGCGCCGGAAGCGTCGCCCGCTCTTCACGCGGCAGCGCGCCGAGCCAGGCGATTTCGGCGGGCAAGGCGCAGCGCAACAGATCGGCGTGGCGCTCACTGCCGACGCGGTTGGCGAAAACGCCGCGAAAGGGTAGCCCCGGCCGGTAGTGTGCGAGTCCGAAGGCGATCGCCGCGAAGGTCTGTGCCATTGCCCGCGCGTCGATGATGGCGACGACCGGCAGGCCAAAGCGTTCGGCGATGTCGGCGCTCGACGGTAGCCCGTCAAACAGCCCCATGACGCCTTCGACGAGGATCAGGTCAGCGTCCTGCGCAGCCTGCGCGAAGCGCGCGCGGATGTCGTCTTCGCCACAAATCCATAGATCGACGTTATCGCATGGCGCGCCGCTCGCCACGGCGTGGATTTTAGCGTCGAGAAAATCCGGTCCGCATTTGAACACGCGCACGCGCCGGCCCTGACGCGCGTGCATTCGCGCCAGCGCGGCGGTGATGCTGGTCTTGCCGCCGCCGGAGGCCGGCGCGGCGATCATCAGCGCCGGGCAACTGACTGACTTCACCTTAAAACTCCATGCCTGGCATCGCCGAAATACCCGCTTTGAACGCGTGCTTGACCATGGTCATGTCGCTCACCGTGTCGGCGGCTTCGATCAAGGCCAGCGGCGCGCCGCGTCCGGTAATCACCACGTGCTGCTGCAGTGGCCGGTGCTGCAACGCATCGAGAACGGCGTCGAGTTCGAGCCAGCCATATTTAAAGGCGTAGGTCAGTTCGTCGAGTACCAGCAGGCCGATCTTGGCGTCGGCCAGATAGGCGCGGGCTTGCGCCCAGGCCGCTTGCGCGGCGCCAGCATCACGCTCACGATCCTGCGTTTCCCAGGTGAAGCCTTCACCCATGACGTGCCATTTAACGTTCGGGCAGCGGCGGAAAAATTCTTCTTCGCCGGTATCCGAACGGCTTTTGACGAACTGCACGACGGCGACCGTGAAGCCGTGGCCGAGCGCGCGCGCAACCACACCGAAAGCCGCAGTCGACTTGCCCTTGCCGGTGCCCGTATTGACGGTGAGCACGCCGCGCCGCGTTTCGGCGACACGGATCTGTTCGTCGATGACGCCTTTTTTGCGCTGCATGCGCTGGACGTGGCGCGAATTGACCGCGTCGGCCGCGTTGTTGGCGTCGGGACGATGCGGGTTCATGCGTCGCTACGCTGGCGTTCGTCGTCGGGAACGGCGGCGCTGGCCAGTACCGCCGCGACGTAGTATTCAGGCAGGCGGTAATCGGCGGCGAGCTCGGCGGCGCTCCGATCGCTGGCCTTGACCGTGGCCATCCAGCCATCGAGTCCGGTCGACAGCGAGTGGCCGGATTTTTCCCCGTCGCGCGCGTATTTGCCACCCTCACGTCCGCGTTCGACGTCGTACTTGTTGGCATAGCCACGCGGCGTGACCATCAGACCGTGACGGATGGTGGTGTTGGAGTTGCCGATGAGCACCGTCGATAACATGCCGATGTCGGCCTCGGCCATTTTTTCGAGCGTCGTAAATTCGATGCTTTGCTTTGGTCGGTAAGCCGATTTGACGATGGCGACCGGCGTCTGCGGGTCGCGGTGGCGCAGGAACAGGCGCTGCGCCTCGACGATCTGCTGCGCGCGGCGGCCGCTCTTCGGGTTGTAGAGGGCGACGACGAAATCGGCGTAGGCGACCGCGTCGAGCCGACGGGCGATGGTCGGCCACGGGGTCAGCAAGTCGGAGAGTGAAATCGCGCAGAAGTCGTGCGTCAGCGGCGCACCGACCAGCGCGGCACAGGTGTTGAGCGCCGAAGCGCCGGGGACGATCTCCATTTCGATCTCCGAGTCGGGCGTCCAGCCGGCTTGGAACAAGACCTCGAAAGTCGGCCCGGCCATCC
>JBBRXI010000029.1:0-12899 GCA_038248575.1 Burkholderiales bacterium
GGAGTCTGGGCCGTGTCTCAGTCCCAGTGTGGCGGATCATCCTCTCAGACCCGCTACGGATCGTCGCCTTGGTGAGCCTTTACCTCACCAACTAGCTAATCCGACATCGGCCGCTCCCAAAGCGCAAGGTCTTGCGATCCCCTGCTTTGCTGCTCACAGAATATGCGGTATTAGCGTAACTTTCGCTACGTTATCCCCCACTCCAGGGCACGTTCCGATGCTTTACTCACCCGTTCGCCACTCGCCACCAGGGTTGCCCCCGTGCTGCCGTTCGACTTGCATGTGTAAGGCATGCCGCCAGCGTTCAATCTGAGCCAGGATCAAACTCTTCAGTTTAAACCTGTTTAACTCTCGCTTGACGTCCTGAAAGCCCAGTTCCCCAGACCCCCAGAATTTACTTCTCCATCGTGCGAGTTACTTCATCTTCTTGCGATCTGCCTAAGCAGATTCAACCAAGACCAAGAACCCACACCTATCGATTGTCTGATTTTTAAAGAGCGTGAAAACCAGCTTCTCAGCTGCTTTTCGTCGTTGCGTCAGCAGCGAAGGGCCGTATTATATAGAGCTTTCAAACTTCGTCAACTCTTTTTGGCCAATTCCGGAATCGCTTGCGCACCCAAAAACTAACCCAACCCATTGAAAGCAATTTCTTTTTTCTCGCCGCATCAGCTGCGAAGGGGCGCATTATACAGAGCTTTTAAACTCCGTCAACTTTTAATTTCTGCACCGTTTTAGCGCCGCAGAAACATTCACAACCCTTTGATTCTACTATGTTTTTCTTTGTTGCGTGAGCAACGAAAGATGCGAATTATACAGTCCTGAGCGGGAGCGTCAACCGGTTATCGCAACAATTCAATAAAAATTTGCCAAGCTCTTGTTTTTCAGATGTTAACGAATCGTGACGCGTGCGAACTTGCGCTTGCCAACCTGAACGACGACGACCATTCCCGCCGCGAAAACGAAGTTCTTGTCCTCGACTTTCACCCCATCGATCTTGACTCCTCCCTGCTCGACCATGCGCAGGGCGGCCGAGGTACTGTCGGTCAACGCCGATTGCTTGAGCAGCTGCGCGAGTCCCAATACCCCGTCGACGGTGTTCAGCGTCACTTCCGGAATATTGTCGGGGATCGCTCCATGGCGAAAGCGGGCGTCGAAGTCGGTGAGCGCGTCGTCCGCCGCCCGCAGCCCATGAAAGCGAGCAACAATCTCCTGCGCGAGAAGGACCTTGATTTCGCGCGGGTTGCGGCCGGCCGCGATCGCACGCTTGAATGCGGCGATTTCGGCGGCGGCGCGAAATGACAGGAGATCGAAGTAGCGCCACATCAGTTCGTCAGAAATCGACATCAGCTTGCCGAAAATTTCGCGCGGCGGCTCGTTTATTCCGACGTAGTTGCCGAGCGACTTGGACATCTTATTGACGCCGTCGAGTCCCTCAAGCAAAGGCATCATCAGAACGCACTGCGGTTTCTGGCCGTAGTGCTTCTGCAATTCGCGCCCGACGAGCAGATTGAATTTCTGGTCGGTGCCACCCAATTCGACGTCGGCTTTCATCGCCACCGAGTCGTAGCCCTGGCACAGCGGATAGATGAACTCGTGAATCGCGATCGGCTGGCCGCCGCGATAGCGCTTGGAAAAGTCGTCGCGTTCGAGCATGCGGGCGACCGTATGCAGGGCTGCCAAGCGGATCATCCCGGCCGCACCAAGCGGTTCGATCCAGCTCGAATTGAAACAGATTTCGGTCTTCGCCGGATCCAGGATCTTGAAAACCTGTTCCTGATAGGTTTGCGCGTTGGCGAGGATCTGCTCGCGCGAGAGCGGCGGTCGCGTCGTATTTTTTCCGGTCGGGTCGCCGATCATCCCGGTAAAGTCGCCGATCAGGAACATTACGTGATGGCCAAGCTCCTGGAAATGCTTCAACTTGTTGATGAGGACCGTATGCCCGAGATGCAGGTCAGGCGCTGTCGGATCAAAACCCGCTTTTATACGCAAGGGACGGCCACTTTTGAGCTTGTCGACGAGTTCCGACTCGATCAGCAATTCGTCCGACCCACGCTTGATCAGGACCAGACTGTCTTCAACATCGCGCATGCAAAGCCTCCACCGTTATTCCGGCAAGCGTTCTTGCCGGGCCTTTTTTTGTTAGACTGCCCAGAGTTTTTAATCTTGGAACGTCTATGAAGCAACAAAAAACCGCGATTTTAGCGCATTCGCCATCGACCATCGACCGCTTGCGCCGGCATCCCTGGGTTGTAGCAGGCGTCACCAGCATTACGCTGCTCGGCATGATGACGGCTTTCGCCCTGGCGCCTCCCGGCGAAAACGAGCCCGTTCAACTGCAAACCATTCTTGAACAACTAACGTCTCCGACGTTTACGCTGCTCGCTGCGCAGGACGCGACGTTTCTTCATGAAGAACGCGTGCAGCGTTCCGATACGATCGCCAGCCTGATGATACGCCTCGGAGTTTCCGACCCCGAAGCGCTCGACTTTCTGCGTAACGACGCACGGGCGAGCGCCATTGCACGCCAACTGCGACCGGGCAAAGTCGTCACTGCCAAAACCGGCGAACAGGGCCAGCTCATCGCGCTGTATTTTCCGCTCAATGGCACAGACGCCCTCATAGTCGTCGAACGACGCGCCCACGGGTTCGCAAGCAGCGAGCAGGCGCTACGGCTCGAAGCACAGACGGTCGTCAAATCCGGTGAAATCCGCAGCTCGTTGTTCGGCGCGACAGATGCCGTCGGCATCCCCGATGCGATTGCCACCCAACTCGCCGAGATTTTTAGCGCCGATATCGATTTTTATCGCGACTTGCGCAAAGGTGACCGCTTTTCGCTGGTCTATGAAACGCTGAACCACCGCGGACAACCGGTGCGCACGGGTCGCATCCTGAGCGCAGAATTCATCAATAACCAGAAAACCTATGGCGCTTACTGGTTCGAATCCGAAGCCGGAAGGGGCGCGTACTACACTGCCGACGGCAAAAATCTGCGCAAAGCATTTTTGCGCTCACCGCTTGAATTTTCGCGCGTTACCTCCGGGTTTACCAACGCCCGCCTCCACCCGGTCTTGCAAACCTGGCGCGCCCACAAGGGCGTCGACTATGGCGCGCCGACCGGCACCAAAGTGCGCTCGGTCGCCGATGGGACCGTCGAGTTCTCCGGAACGCAAAGTGGCTACGGCAACCTCATCGTCCTAAAGCACCAGAACGCTTATTCGACGGCCTACGGTCACCTCAATGGCTTTGCCGCAAGAATCCGCAAAGGGGCGAAGGTCAGCCAGGGTGAGACGATCGGTTATGTCGGCCAGACAGGACTCGCAACGGGACCGCATCTTCATTATGAATTTCGCATCAATTCCCGGCAAGTGAACCCGCTTGCCGTGGCAATACCGACAGCACCCCCACTCGACTCTTCGCAGTTCGACCGCTTCAAAATGGCGAGCGAAGTAATGCGCTCGCAACTCTAATTGGCCAAGCATATCAATAGGGCGACCAACCCATTGCTTGGCTGGTGGTCGCCGTCGACCGCGAGGGGAAAAAAAAAACGACTTGCGTCGCTTTTTTTTCCGAAACCCCAGCAGAGGGTCAGGCGGTGAACGACGACCCGCAGCCGCACGTTGACGCGGCGTTCGGATTTTTGATGACGAACTGTGAACCCTCGAGCCCTTCTGTGTAGTCGATCTCGGCGCCGACAAGGTACTGATAGCTCATCGGGTCGACGAGTAGCGTCACGCCGTTTTTTTGCAAGGACGTATCGTCTTCGTTGGCCACCTCATCGAAGGTGAAACCGTATTGGAAGCCGGAGCAGCCGCCGCCGGTGACGAAGACGCGCAGCTTTAAGTCAGGGTTGCCTTCTTCATCAATCAGATCTTTTACCTTGCTCGCCGCGCTATCGGTAAAAATGAAAGGCAGCGGCATTTCTGTAACGGTATTCATGGGATTCCTTCCTTTACGTCGCTCGACAATCCTGCTCGGTCAGTTGCTGGACGCCAGCTTGAGTTCGATGGTTTTCGCGCTTGTCTGATGCACCAGACGACCTTGGATCACGGCCCCCTGCTGCATCTCAATTCGATGATATTCAACGTCCCCTGTGACTCGCGCGGCCGGCAATAGTTCCAGTGACACTCCGGCTGTCACCGGGCCGATCACGGTACCGTTAATGACCACGTGACCGACCGAGATTTCGCCTTCGACGCTGGCTTTCTCGCTAATCACCAGCGTACCTTCCTGGCCATTCTCGCTTTTGATATTTCCGCGCACCGCGCCGTCGATGCGCAAGCCGCCCGTAAAGACCATATTGCCCTCGATACGCGTACCCGCACCGATCAGACTGTCGATACTGTTCTGCGGAGTATTTCCTTTTTTCATGCCGAACATGGCTTCCCCCTTAAAGAGTCACGGATTGCTTCGCCCGCACGACACCGTCCTGCAGCAAGCGTGCTTCGACGCTTTTTACATGCGCGCCAGCAGGTACCGAGAAAGCGCCTTCTAAGCGATGAAAGTGCTTGATCTCAAACCGGAAACGCTGAGGCGTCGGTTCCGACTCCGGGGGCACGGCGATAATAGCATCTTTGCCGGCCTGCTGCACTTTGATCAAAAGCTGCAGCGACCCCTTGAATTCCTTGGCTTGGCGACCGCCGTAATTTACCACCAGCATGCGGAAGCGATGCTCTCCAGCCCTGCCCTCGGGTTCGATTCGCAGACGATCGATCTTCACACCGGCCTCTTCGCCCAATTCGGACGCCGGCATCAGGCCTTCGAAGAAGGCCAGATCTTCCTTCAACGCGGCGTTTTCCATTTCGAGCGACTTGACATGATGCGACAACTGTTTCTGCGTGGCGCGCTCGATGAGCAAGCTGCTCTCGCCCGAGCCGGCGACACTGCGCAGCTTGCTCAACTCGGCATCGAGTTCGATGACATCGTTGCGCAGCGACTGAATTTCGCGGATAGACTCATTGCTGTGGAAGCCGGCAATACGCCTTCCCGCATCGTAAATCCATGCCGCGACCGCCAGCGAAATTGACAGGGCGGCGATCATCGCCAAGGCGCGCCAATACCAGGCGACGTGCGTCTTGATCGCCAACTTCGGCGCGCTGATGCCAAAGCGCTGACGAAGACGCTTAAACTTTACGGAAGGACGGGGAGTTGCCATAGGCCGTCGGCTTCCGGCAGGCCGAACATGATGTTCATATTCTGCACGGCTTGTCCCGCGGCGCCCTTGACTAAATTGTCAATCACCGAGAGGACGACGAGCATATTGCCGCCTTGCGGCCGGTGCACGGCGATGCGGCAAAGATTGGCCGCGCGGACAGAGCGCGTATCGGGATGCGACTTCGCCGGCATGACGTCGACAAACGGTTCGCCGGCATAGCGCTTTTCGTAAAGTCCCTGGAAGTCGGCTTCGCTCGCGATCGGCGCATAGAGCGTGGCATGGATGCCGCGAATGAGCGGCAACAGATGCGGAACAAAGGTCAGTCCGACCGGGCGCCGGGCAATCCGCGACAGGCCTTGGCGAATCTCCGGCAAGTGGCGATGGCCGGGGACGCCGTAGGCCTTGAAATTATCGGACGCCTCGGAAAATAGCGAGGAAACTTCGGCCTTTCGGCCAGCGCCCGATACGCCAGATTTGGCATCGGCGATCAAGTGATCGAGGTCAACAAGACCGGCCTCGACGAGCGGCATGAAGCCAAGCTGCACCGCGGTCGGATAACATCCCGGATTGGCGACGAGACGTGCGCTGCGGATGGCGTCGCGATTGATCTCCGGCAAGCCATAGGCGGCCTGTGCAACCCACTGCGGACTCGCGTGCGTCATGCCGTACCACTTTTCCCACTCGGCAACGTCGCTGATGCGAAAGTCGGCCGCGAGGTCGACGACGCGAACACCCGCCTCGAGGAGCTCAGGCGCCTGCTGCATGGCGACGCCGTTCGGGGTGGCGAAGAAGACCAGGTCGCAGGCCTTGAGGTTGGCGCTGGCCGGGTCCTCGAAGTCGAGTTCGACGCGTCCGCGCAAGCTCGGGAACATCGCCGACACAGCGGTTCCCGCATCGCCACGCGAGGTGATCGCCGTGACGTCGACCGCTGGGTGTTGCGCCAGCAAGCGGAGCAACTCGACGCCGGTATATCCGGTACCACCGACAATTCCGACTTTCAGCATGCACGCCTCCTTCAACGGGTCCGCAATAATAGTCCGCCCGCCACGAAAACACAAAAGCCGCCCGTGGGCGGCTTTTGCTGCGAAGCGACGTCTCGTTTAACGCTTGGAGAACTGCTTCCTGCGCCGGGCCTTGTGCAGACCGACTTTCTTGCGCTCGACTTCGCGCGCATCGCGCGTAACGAAACCGGCCTTGGACAGCGCTGGTTTGAGCGCCGCATCGTACTCGATCAAAGCCCGCGTGATGCCATGACGAACCGCGCCCGCCTGCCCCGACTCACCACCGCCGGCGACATTGACAAGAATGTCAAAGCCAGCCGTCTGTTCAACGAGCTCGAGCGGCTGACGAACGATCATGCGACCCGTAACGCGCGAGAAGAACTCGTCGACCGGCTTGCCATTAACGACGATATTGCCGGTGCCGCGCTTCATGAACACGCGTGCCACAGCACTCTTGCGACGGCCCGTGCCGTAGTAAAAATTTTCAGCCATTTCGACCCCTTAGATTTCGAGAACTTTCGGCTGCTGGGCAGCGTGCGGATGCGACTCACCCGCGTAGCACTTCATCTTCTTGAGCATTGCATAACCGAGCGGCCCCTTCGGCAGCATGCCCTTGACGGCCTTTTCGAGGACGCGACCGGGAAAACGCTGCTGCATCTTGCTGAAGTTCGTCTCGTAAATGCCGCCCGGGTAACCGGTGTGACGATAGTAGACCTTGTCTTCAGCCTTGTTGCCGGTGACACGCAGTTTCTCGACATTGGTCACGACGATGTAATCGCCGGTATCAACGTGCGGAGTGAATTCGGGTTTATGCTTGCCACGCAGCCGGCGAGCAATTTCGGTGGCCAGGCGGCCAAGCACCTTGTCGGTAGCATCAACAACAAGCCACTCGCGCTTCACTTCATGCGATTTGGCGGAGAAAGTCTTCATTTGAAACGCCGTCCTTGTATGCCTGATAACGGAAAGCCGAGCATCTTATTGTAAAGTGGCAAATCATGTCAATCGCTGTTTTGATTGTCGTCAAAAAAAACGCGACCCAGGAAGTCGCGTTAAATCCACACCAAAGGAGTAGGGTGGAGGAGACCAACCACAAACACGGTCATTATGCCCCGCCCGCCCGCGATAAATCAAGCCTCTTTGGTACAGCCTCTTTGGTACAGCCTCTTTGGTGCAGCGCGCCGCGCATCGGACCGGTCCGCCGGGAGCGTTGCTAAATTCGGGCAAGACGCGGACAGCGAGCGGATATTTTCTGGAATAATGCTCCGATGCCTGCCGACCGGCGACAAGGAAATCCGTCGGCTATATTGCAACGCAGCAGCGCGCCGGTCGGGCCGCCGCGTCGAGCCGTGTAACGCATCATGATGGCGCGAGGAGCGTATGGAATGTAAAGTGAGCTGGACCGGGGACGGCATGTCGTTTTTAGCAGAAACCGGCAGCAATCACGCAATTGTCATGGACGGAGCGCCTGCAGCGGGAGGACGAAACCTCGCGCCGCGGCCGATGGAAATGCTCCTCGTCGGCACCGGCGGTTGCACCGCGTTTGACGTGGTCACAATCCTCAAGAAGAGCCGACAGGCGGTCAGCGGTTGCGAGGTAAGCCTTCGCGCTGAACGCGCGGAGGTCGAGCCAAAAGTATTCACGCGCATCCACTTCCACTTTCGCGTCAGCGGAAAAGCGCTCAAACCCGACGTCGTCGCCCGCGCCATCGAACTATCGAAGACCAAATACTGCTCGGCGTCGATCATGCTCGGGAAGACGGCGACCATAACGCACGACTTCGAAATCATCGAAGTCTGATCGCGCGCCGCTGCGCGTTTCGTCGCCTTGTTCCGGGCGCAACGCGCCGACGCGATGACTTCCGCGCGTGCTAAAAATAGTACGCGGTACCGGTCATGATCCTCGCCGTCACGCGCATGGCCGCTTTGAGCGGGGCCGGCAGTTCGCGTGCGCCAAGCCGCACCGCCATATCGGCATGTCCTGCCTCATCGATTTTCATTTGTTCAACAATGGCGCGTGACCTCTTGTCCTGCCAGGGCAGTTGCGCCAGGTGGTGGTCGAGATGCGCCTCCACCTGGCGCTCGGTCTCGGCAAGAAAGCCCAGATTCCAGGGCCCGCCGAACTTCCCGGCCAATGCGCCGAACGCAAGCGAGCCGAGATACCACAACGGATTGAGTACGCTCTGTCGCCCCCCCAACGCGTCGATACGCCGCTCGGTCCATGCCAGATGCTCAGTTTCCTCGTCGGCCGCTATTGCCATTGCCTCACGGATAGCGGGCTCTTTACAAGTCATCGCCTGACCCTGATAAAGCGCCTGCGCGCACACTTCGCCGACATGGTTAACGCGCATCAGCGCGCCGGCATGGCGCCTTTCGCCGGCAGACAGGTCAGCCTCGGCAATTTCGCACCCGGGAACCCCGCGCGTCGTCGGCGCCGACGCAAAAAGTGTGCGCAAGGCCCGGTCGAATCCCATAATAAGTGCATCAAGCATAATGCTGCCGTCGACCGCTCGGCGGCGGCCCTAATTGCCGCTCGGCAGCGCTTGCCCGCCATGGCGCAAGGCCCGGCGGGCGTCGTCCGCGCTGCGCAACGCAAGCGCCGAATTCGGACAAAAATAGGTGCTGTAGAGTTCGACGTGATGATCGTTCGACGTGCCTTTGATCTTGATCCAGCGATCGCTGCGCGCCTTGGACCAAGTCTTGTCCGCGCGCCCCGAGGCGTAGTACCGCCGCTCACCGGCGCCGCAGCGCAAGCCCTCGAAGCTGATGTTTTGAGCACCGGCGACACTGACGATGACGAGGGCGAAACGAATGACGTCGTCAGAGCCAACCGACAAGGACTTCGAGTCAATGAAGAACTGCCGGTCCTTGACCGCTCCGACAGCGAACGGAATATAGTTTTCCTTTTCCGGAAAAGCGGGCAGTTGTACTTCCGCCTCGGCCCAGGCTTTTTCGTCCGGATCGCTTAAAGATGGCGCGGCCGACAAGGGCGCTACCAGCGCGGCGGCGAACGCCAGCGCAAAAGTCAATCGTTTAGCGTTCAAGCCAACCATGAGGACACCTCGCCATAACCCACTAAAGCAAAATCACTCCTTGCGCACGTCGTCCGCCGCGACATCGTCGTGTGTTACGCGGCGCGGGCGACGGTGGTCGGCATCAAGAAAACGGGCGAGTTCATTGAGCGCCTGCTCATACACCTGGCGCTTGAACTCGATGACGGCGTCGAGTGAGACCCAGTAATGATTCCAGCGCCAGGCGTCGAATTCGGGGTGGTCACAGGCGCGCAAAGACACATCGCTATCGCGACCGAGCATACGCAGCAAAAACCAGATCTGTTTCTGCCCCCGATAACTTCCACGCCATTCGCGCTTGACCCAGTGAATCGGCACATCGTAGCGCAACCAGTCCTTGGTCCTGCCCAGAATACTGACATGTTCGGGGTGCAAGCCGACTTCTTCGTGGAGTTCCCGGTACATCGCCTGCTCGGGGGTTTCGCCCCGCTTGATGCCGCCTTGCGGGAACTGCCACGAATGTTCGCGGATCCGCTTACCCCAGAAAACCTCGTTCTTCGCGTTACACAGAATGATGCCGACGTTCGGGCGATAGCCTTCGCGATCGAGCATTTTAAAAGCCTGCAAAATTTATGGTTGAACGCATTCTTCCACATTTCAAATGCCTTTGAAAGCTCGCCGTCGCTTATCGCCCCGGCGAGTACGCGAATCCGATTGGCGTCGCACGACGACTCGCGGTCTTGTAAAATCCGACCTTTACTCGAAAAACGAAGACTCTCATGCGCACCTCGCGATTTTTCATCTCGACACTCAAGGAAGCTCCGGCTGACGCGGAGATCGTCAGCCACCAGCTGATGCTCCGCGCCGGCCTCGTCAAGCGCCTGGCCGGCGGCATTTATACCTGGATGCCGCTCGGCCTGCGCGTACTGCGTAAAGTCGAAAATATCGTTCGCGAGGAAATGGACAGGGCGGGCGCGATCGAACTGTCGATGCCGGCGGTGCAACCCGCCGAATTGTGGAAGGAGTCCGAACGCTGGCAAAAATACGGGCCGGAATTGCTGCGCTTCAAGGATCGTCATCAGCGCGATTTCGTCATCGGGCCGACGCATGAGGAGGTCATCACCGACATCGTACGCAAGGAGGTCAAGGGCTATCGTCAGTTGCCGCTGCATTTTTATCAGGTGCAAATGAAATTCCGTGACGAAATCCGTCCGCGCTTTGGCGTCATGCGCGGTCGCGAGTTTCTGATGAAGGACGGCTATTCCTTCCACGCGACCTTTGCCGACCTGCAGCGCGAGTACGGCAATATGTTCGAAACCTACACCCGGATCTTTTCCCGTCTGGGTCTTAAGTTCCGCGCCGTGGCTGCGGACACCGGATCGATCGGCGGAACCGGATCGCACGAGTTCCATGTTCTCGCCGATTCGGGCGAGGACGCGCTCGCCTACTGCCCGGACTCGGATTTTGCGGCCAACGTCGAACTTGCCGAAGCGCTCGCGCCGGCGTCCGCGCGCGGCGCGGCGACGCGGCTGATGGAGAAGGTGGCGACGCCGGGCAAGACCAGATGCGAGGACGTCGCTGCGTTTCTTGACATCCCGGTCCTCCAGATGGTTAAAGCCGTCGCGGTTATTCGCGATCTGCCAGAAGATCACCCGGGACGCTTTGCCCTGCTTCTGCTGCGCGGCGATCACGACCTTAACGAGGTCAAGGCGCAAAAAATCATTGGTGAATTCCGCTTTGCGCGCGACGACGAGATTGTTGCTGCACTGGGCTGCCAGCCCGGCTACATTGGCCCGATCAGGAGCAACGTGAGCGTCTTCGCGGATCGGACGGTCGCCGCGATGAGCGACTTCGTCTGCGGCGCCAACGAAGCCGGCTATCACCTGACCGGCGTGAACTTCGGCCGCGACCTGGCCGAACCGGCACAGGTCGCCGACCTGCGCAACGTCGTCGCCGGCGACCCTTCGCCGGACCATAAGGGGCACCTCGAACTCTGTCGCGGCATCGAGGTCGGGCATATCTTCCAGCTGCGCACAAAGTATGCCGAAGCGCTAAAATGCACGTTCCTCGACGAAAGCGGCCAGAGCCAGATCATGGAAATGGGATGCTACGGAATCGGCGTTTCGCGCACCGTCGGCGCGGCGATCGAACAAAGCCACGACGCGCGCGGAATCATTTTCCCGCGCGCAATCGCGCCTTTCGAGGTGTGCATCGTCCCCATGGCCTACGTCAAGAGCGAGCCGGTCAAGGCCGCTGCCGACGCGCTCTATGCCGAACTCAAGGCAGCCGGCGTCGATGTCCTGCTCGACGACCGCAATGAACGCCCGGGCGTCATGTTCGCCGAGATGGAGTTGATCGGCATCCCGCACCGCATCGTCGTCGGCGAACGCGGCCTCGCGCTCGGTCAGCTCGAATATAAAGGCCGCGTCGATGCTGAGGCGCAGATGGTGCCGCGCGCCGACATCGGCGCCTTCATTCAGAGCCGATTGTGCGCCGACTAGCGCTGCTTATCGGCCTCCTGTTGCCCTTCGCGGCGGTGGCCGGCGCGCAGAAGTACGAACCATTGTCGGCCAGCGTACAGGCGGCGCTGTCGCGGACGATTGCCGATCAGGCGCCGCCGCACGGCTCCTTCCTTGACTCGATGGAGGCCGTCGAGTGGATGATTGAGATGTCGCTACGCCTGGAAAAACGCATCCCCGATCGCGACAGCCGGCTCGAATTTCTGCGCGCGGTCCATTACGAAGCGACGCGCGCCGGACTCGACCCGCAACTCGTTCTCGGGCTGGTCCAGGTGGAAAGCGGCTTCAAAAAATACGCTGTCTCGTCGGCCGGCGCGCGCGGCTTCATGCAGGTCATGCCGTTCTGGATCGCAGTCATCGGCCGCCGTGATGACAATCTTTTCCATCTACGCACCAACCTGCGCTACGGGTGCACGATCCTGCGCCACTATCTCGATATCGAACAAGGCGATCTCTACCGCGCCCTCGGCCGTTACAACGGCAGCCTCGGCAAGGCCGAATACCCGAATCTCGTTCGCGGCGCCTGGCACAAGCAGTGGGCATACACTAGCGCGCGGATCGCCGCACGCTAGCGCATCCCCGGCAACACCCCCTTCATCCCGCGCATCAGTTTGGCCATGCCGCCTTTGGAGAATTGCTTCATCATTTTCTGCGTCTGCTCGAACTGCTTGAGCAGACGGTTGACGTCCTGGACCTGAACGCCGGCGCCGGCGGCAATCCGCCGTTTGCGCGAGGCTTTGAGCAATTCGGGCTTGCCGCGCTCGGCGGGGGTCATCGAGTTGATGATGCCTTCGATGCGGCCTATCGTCTTTTCCTCGCCGCCGACCGGCATCTTGCTCGCCGCTTGGGCAAATTGCGCCGGCAGCTTGTCGATCATCGACGAGATGCCGCCCATCTTGCGCATCTGGCTCATCTGGTCCCTGAAGTCGGACAGGTCAAAGTTCTTGCCTGACTTGAGCTTCTTAGCCAGATCGACCGCTTGCTGCTCGTCGATGCCCTTCTTGGCGTCCTCGATGAGGGACAGCACGTCACCCATGCCGAGGATGCGCGAGGCCATGCGCTCCGGGTGGAAAGCTTCCAGCCCGCTGAGCTTTTCGCCGACGCCGGCGAATTTGATCGGTCGCCCGGTGACGTGACGAACCGAGAGTGCCGCACCGCCGCGCGCGTCGCCGTCGAGCTTGGTAAGGATCACGCCGGTGAGCGGCAGGGCTTCGCTAAAC
>JBBRXI010000030.1:0-12849 GCA_038248575.1 Burkholderiales bacterium
CAACGCCGTAAAAGGTCAACGAGAAGACGCGCGCACCGATCAGGATGAAGACGACGAACGTGGTTAGCTTGGCGGTTTTTTCCATCGCCTGTTTGAGCAGCGTCCAGTTCATGCGCCGGCGCACAAGGGCCATGACCAGCGCGCCGGTCGCGCCCATCGCGCCGCCTTCCGTTGGCGTCGCCATGCCAAGGAAAATGGTGCCGAGAACAAGAAAAATCAGCGCCAGCGGCGGAATCAGAACGAAGGTGACTTTCTCGGCCATCGCCGACAGTAGGCCGATCTTCAAAAACTTGTTGAGCAGCGCGGCGACGAAAGGAAGACCGATACCGACCATTGTGCCGAGGATGATGACTTCGTCGAGCGCGCTGTCGGCTGGCAGGCTCTTGGCGAAAGCGACCCCGGCGGAAATCGATACGGCGCTAAGGATCAACAACGAACGACTGCCGGTCTTTCCGTCGGGTTCGCGGAAAGTGCGCGCTTCAGGGGGCAGTGCCGGTACCCAGGTCGGCTTGAAAAACGACACGATGACCACGTAAAAAACGTACAGGCCCATCAACACCAGGCCGGGGACGATGGCACCCTTGTACATGTCGCCGACCGATTTGCCGAGCTGGTCGGACATGATGATCAGCACCAGCGACGGTGGAATGATCTGCGCCAGCGTCCCCGACGCGGCGATGACGCCGGTCGCCAGGCGTTTGTCGTAGCCGTAACGGAGCATGATTGGCAGTGAAATGAGGCCCATCGATATGACCGACGCGGCGACGACGCCGGTCGTCGCGGCGAGCAGCGCGCCGACCAGGATGACGGCGTAGGCCAGACCGCCACGAATCGTCCCGAACAGCTGGCCGATCGTATCGAGCAGGTCTTCGGCCATTCCAGAGCGCTCGAGGATGAGTCCCATGAAGGTGAAGAAAGGGACGGCAAGCAGCGTTTCGTTACCCATCACGCCGTAAATGCGGTCGGGCAGCGCCTGGAAGAGTTGCGGGCCGAGCAGGCCGAGTTCGATGCCGACCAGCCCGAAAAAGACGCCGTTGGCAGCCAACGCAAACGCAACCGGGAAGCCGACGAGGAGAAAGACAACCATCGAAAGGAAGATGATCGGCGCCATATTGGCGATGACGAATTCGGCGATCATTGGTCAGCCGTCCGTGCCTTCTGCGCCTTGATGGCGAGCGCGAGTTCTTCTACCGGGAAGAGGGCTTCGCGCTTGCCGGTCGGGTCGGGACACAGCCCCTTGAGAAAGCCGACGCGCTTGATCAGTTCGGAGATGGCTTGCACGATGAGCAGGAAAAACCCGGCCGGTACCATGAAACGCGCCGGCCAGACGATCAGGCCGCCGGCACTGTTCGACATTTCATTCGAGTGCCAAGCCTGCATGAAAACCGGCCACGAGAGGACCATGATGCCGATCGCCATCGGCATGAGAAAAAAGAGAATGCCGAAGATGTCGATCCACGCCTGTCCGCGCCGGGAAAAGCGGCCCGAGACCAGGTCAATGCGAACGTGCTCGTTGCGCAGCAAGGTGTAGCCCGAGCACGACAGAAAAATCAGCCCGAAGATATTCCACTGGATCTCGAGGAAGGCGTTCGAACTGTAGTTGAGCGTATAGCGCATGAGCGCGTTGCCGGCGCTGATCAACACGACAATCAGCACCAGCCAGTAGGCGGCCTTGCCGACACGCTCAGTGAATGAATCGATCTGGCGCGCGAGCTTGAGTAAGGCGTTCACGGGAAAATCCTTCGATGACGGCGACGACCGGTGTTCGGGAAGTGCAATGGCCAGCCCTTGTTCTTGTCGGAAGCCGCCCCAGAGTCCGGTGCGAGCTCGCAGGACGACTAAAAGGGACGCAATTATCGCACACAAAAATCCTCTGGAACACGGCTAGCGCGTGCCAGACGCGTGCCAGAAAGGTCGCCCGGAGCGTGCAGCTTATTGCTGTGGCGCGAAATTTTAATTTCGGGGGCGAATTTCGGCTGCGCGGCAATCGACACAGGACCAATGCGTCCGGCAATGCCAAGCCGCCGCGCCGCGGCATGCCGTACAACTTTTCTGCAATCGTCCGCGCGTCACCTTTACTGCACTTTCCCTCTATTTTCGCGTGGTACAATTTGCGTCTATTCAATGGCTTGAAAGGCAAGCGATGTTCTCTGCGAAAGATACCCTGGCGAAAGTTGATCCTGAACTGTGGAAGTCGATCGAGAAGGAGAATCTGCGCCAGGAGCAGCATATCGAGCTGATCGCTTCGGAAAACTACGTCAGCCGCGCGGTCATGGAGGCGCAGGGTTCGCAACTGACCAATAAGTACGCCGAAGGCTATCCCGGCAAGCGCTACTACGGTGGCTGTGAGTATGTCGACCTGGCCGAGCAGATCGCCATCGAACGCCTGAAAAAGTTGTTCGGCGGCGACGAGCACGGTTATGCCGCGAACGTCCAGCCGAATTCGGGTTCGCAGGCCAACCAGGCGGTCCTGCTGGCGTTTGCCAAACCCGGCGATACGATCATGGGCATGAGCCTCGCGGAAGGTGGCCACCTGACGCACGGTATGGCGCTCAATATGTCCGGCAAGTGGTTCAATGCCGTGTCTTACGGCCTCGACGCCAACGAGGCCATCGACTACGACAAGATGGAAGCGCTGGCGCGCGAGCACAAGCCAAAAATCATCATCGCCGGCGCCTCGGCGTATGCCCTGCACATTGATTTTGCGCGCTTTGCCAAGGTCGCCAAGGAAGTCGGCGCGATCTTCTGGGTGGACATGGCGCACTACGCCGGGCTGATTGCCGCCGAATGCTACCCGAACCCGATCCCGCATGCCGACGTCGTTACCTCGACGACGCACAAGACGTTGCGCGGTCCGCGCGGCGGCGTCATCCTGATGAAGGCCGAGCATGAAAAAGCGATCAATTCGGCGATTTTCCCCGGTTTGCAGGGCGGGCCGCTGATGCACGTGATTGCTGCCAAGGCCGTCGCCTTCAAGGAAGCGGCCACGCCCGAGTTCCGCGCCTATCAGGAACTCGTCGTCAACAACGCGCGCGTCATGTCGCGCGTGCTCTCCGAAGAGCGCGGCCTGCGTATTGTCTCCGGGCGTACCGAGTCGCACCTTTTCCTTGTCGATCTGCGCGCCAAGAACATCACCGGCAAGGAGGCCGAAGCGGCGCTCGGCCGCGCGCACATCACGGTCAATAAGAACTCGATCCCGAACGATCCGCAGAAGCCGATGGTCACTTCGGGAATCCGCATCGGAACGCCGGCCATGACAACGCGCGGCTTTACTGAAATCGAAGCCGAGGAAGTCGCCCACCTCGTTGCCGACGTGCTCGACGCGCCGAACGACGAAGCGGCGCTCGCGCAAGTTCGCGGCAAGGCCGCTGCGCTGTGCAAGACGTATCCGGTGTACGGTGCCTGATACGCGATGAAGTGCGCCTTCTGCGGTGCGCCGGATACCACCGTTGCCGATACGCGGATCAACGAAGATGGCGATATCGTCCGTCGCCGGCGGCGCTGCCTGACCTGCGACAAGCGTTTTTCAACGTACGAGCGCGCCGAGATTCGCCTGCCGCAGGTGGTCAAGAAGAACGGCTCGCGCGTCGATTTCGACCGCGACAAGCTGGGCGCCAGCCTGTGGCTCGCGTTGCGCAAACGGCCGGTGACCGTCGAGGCGGTCGATGCGGCGATCGCGCGCATCGAGGAGAAGTTGCTCAGCCTCGGCGAACGCGAAATCCCGACCGAGAAAGTCGGCGAGATGGTCATGCGCGAGTTAAAAAAACTCGACAAGGTGGCTTACGTCCGCTTCGCATCGGTCTATCGGAATTTTGAGGACGTCGACGAGTTTTCCAATCTGGTCCGCGAAGTCTCGCGCCCGACACAGCGACGTGAACGCTAGTCGTCGGCATCGCTAAAATGTGTCGCCGCCACCGAGTTGCCGGGAAAACAAAGCGTCTTACGGACGGATGTAACGTCGTCCTGCCGTGCTTTGCTGCGCTGAAGGGCGTGGGGGTTCGCTTCTCTCACGCTCGCGTCGACTGATGTTTGCCGCCGCCGACCACGAGTTCATGGCGCGGGCACTGCGTCTGGCCGCGCGCGGGCTCTATTCGACAACGCCGAATCCGCGTGTCGGCTGCGTTATCGTCAGGGACGGCGCGGTCGTCGGCGAAGGCTGGCACCGTAATGCCGGCGAGGCGCACGCCGAAATCAACGCTCTGCAGTCGGCGGGTGGCCGGGCGCGCGGGGCGAGCGTCTACGTCACGCTTGAACCCTGCTGCCACCACGGCCGCACGCCGCCGTGCAGCGACGCACTGATCGCCGCCGGCGTCAGTCGCGTCGTCGCTGCCCTGCACGACCCCAATCCACAGGTCGCCGGACGCGGCCTCGCGCGTCTCGCAGCGGCCGGGATCGACTGCGAATGCGGCCTGCTCGAGCAGGATGCGCGCGAACTCAACGTCGGCTTTTTTTCGCGCATGACGCGCGGCCGGCCGTGGGTGCGCGTCAAGATGGCCGCCAGCCTTGACGGCAAGACGGCGCTCGAATCCGGCGCCAGCCAGTGGATCACCGGGCCCGCCGCGCGTGCCGACGGCCATCGCTGGCGGGCCCGCGCCTGCGCCATCCTGACCGGCAGCGGAACGCTCGCCGACGACGACCCGCAACTCACGGTGCGCGGCGTAGACAGCGCGCGCCAGCCGCTCAAAGTGCTCGTCGACAGCCGGCTTGAACTGCCGCTCGACGCTCGCTTGCTCGCCGGCGGCAAGGTGCTGATCGCTTGCGCGATCGACGCGTCGACGCGGGAAACGAAAGCCGAGGCGCTGCGCGCGCTCGGCGCCGAGATCGTCAGCCTGCCGGCGGCTGGCGGCCGCGTCGATTTGCCGGCATTGCTCGCTGAACTCGGCCGGCGCGGCATCAACGAATTGCACGTCGAGGCCGGCGCGCGACTTAGCGGCGCGCTGCTCGCCGCCGGTCTGGTCGACGAACTGTTGCTCTACCTTGCGCCCTGCCTGCTCGGCGATGCGGCACGCGGCCTGTTCTCTCTGCCGGCTCTCGAATCTCTGGAGAGCAAACACGCACTGACGATGCGCGACGTGCGCCTGGTGGGCAGCGACCTGCGCCTTATCGCGCGACTCGGGTCGGCCAGAAGGTAACGCTTTAAGCGCAGAGAGCGCAGAGGCGCAGGGAGCGCAGAGAGGAACGAAACAATCGTTGCTGGCTCTGCTGTCGCTTTCTCTGCGTCTCTGCGTGCTCTGCGTCGAAAGGGGTTAGTGTTGTTCTTCAACGCGCTGCGCAGACCGCGCAATCGTGATCTCTGCCGAAGCGGACGCTGCGCCATTCCATCGTCAATGCGTCGACCAGCAGCAGGCGGCCGACCGCCGGTTCGCCGGCTCCGGTGAGGACTTTGAGTGCTTCCGCGGCCTGCATCGAGCCGATGATTCCGGTCAGCGGGGCGAAGACGCCCATCACCGCGCAACGGGTCTCCTCGAGCTCGTCGCTGGCGGGGAACAGACAGTGATAACAAGGCGAGTTTTCGCGCCGCGTGTCGAACACCGAGAGCTGGCCGGAAAAGCGGATTGCCGCGCCGGAGACGAGTGGCACACGACTCGCGACACAGGCGCGATTGACGGCGTAGCGGGTGGCGAAGTTGTCGCAGCAATCGAGAACGACGTCGGCGCGCGCGACGAGTTCGTGCAGGCGCTCGCCGGCGACGCGCTCGCTGAGCGCGTGGACGGTCACGTCGGAATTCATCTGCGCCAGCGCGCTTTGTCCGGAGACGGCTTTCGACTGCCCGAGGCGCGCCTGCGTATGTAGGATTTGCCGCTGCAGATTGGTGAGATCGACGCTATCGCCGTCAACGAGCGTGATGTGACCGACGCCGGCTGAAGCAAGATAGAGCGCGGCCGGCGAGCCGAGGCCGCCGGCGCCGACGATGAGCGCGTGGGCAGCGATGATCGCCGTCTGGCCTTCGATGCCGATTTCATCGAGCAGGATATGGCGGCTATAGCGCAGCAGTTGATCGTCGGTCATCGGCGGCACGTCAGCACAGGATGCAAATAACCGAGGGACGACGATCAGCGCGCGATATCAGGCCGCATCGTTGCAGTTCTTGGGGGCCAAGCTCGGTGCCGCGCGGACCTTGCTGCAGCTTGCCCGTCACTTGTACTCGCGCCATTCGGGTGGCGTGTCGTCATGGTCGCCGTGTGGGTGGCGCTCCCAGGCGTGCGTATAGGCCTCGTGCTGCGATTTCTTGAGCAGGCGATCCGGCGCGTCGAGGTTGTGCATCTGCGTTTCCTCGACGTAATAGATGAGCGCCCGCATCAGCTTGGTCATCAGCGTGCTGTCAAGGTGAAAGCCCTGGTCGGCGAGCGCCGTTTCGATTTCCTCGAGCGAGTGCTCGCGCAGGTCGTAGGCGACAGCGACCGCGTGTCGCTCGACCTGTGCTTCGACCTCGACATGCTCGATCTTGCGCAGAAAGTCCGAGGCCACGGGAACCTGCCCCGGCGGCAGCTTGGCGAAGAGGACCGTGCGTTCCTTGCGTAAGGCGACCGGCTGGTCGGGACTTGCGTGCGCTCGCCTCACGGTTCTCTCCCGGACCAGCTTTAGCGTTTGCTCTGCACGATCTGCAGGCCCTTGAGCAGATTGAGCGCCTGGTTCAACTGGTAATCATTCTTCGCCGCCAGTTCGCGGCTTGGCGGCTCAGCTGCCTCCTCGGCCTCGTCCTTGGCCGGACTGGCCTTCGGCTTGGCCGGCGCACGACTCTGCGGCTTAACCGCCGGGGCTTCCTTTTCCTTGCCGTTGGTCAGATGGTTTTCGAGATCGGCTTCGCGCAGGCGTGCCGTCGGCGTCGCGTTGGCCGATTCCTCGACGACGATGTCGGGGACAATGCCGGTCGCCTGGATCGAGCGGCCCGACGGCGTGAAGTAACGCGCTGTCGTGAGTTTGATCGCCGTATTGCCGGGCAGCGGCAAGACGGTCTGCACCGACCCCTTGCCGAAACTCGTCGTGCCCATGACGATGGCGCGCTTGTGATCCTGCAGCGCGCCGGCGACGATTTCGGACGCTGACGCAGAACCACCGTTGATCAGCACGACCATCGGCACCTTGCGGGCTTCGGCCGGCAGATTCTTCAAGTAGTCCTCGCGCGAACCGCGCAGATAATCCTCGGGCAGTGCGAAGAACTGGTGCTTGGCGTCGGGCATCCGGCCGTCGGTCGAGGTGACCAGCGTCTTGCTCGGCAAGAACGCCGCCGAGACGCCGATCGCCGCGTTGAGCAGGCCGCCCGGGTCGTTGCGCAGGTCGAGCACGAGGCCCTTGAGCGGCCCGGGCTTATACAGGTCGTTGAGATTCTTGACCAACGCAGCGCCGGTGTTTTCCTGGAACGAGGTGACGCGCAAGTAACCATAGCCGTCTTCGACGAGCTTCGCTTTGACGCTTTGCACCTTGATCACTTCGCGCACCAGCGTGATCTCGAGCGGCTTGGCCTCGCCCTTGCGCAGGATGGTCAGCTTGATCGGCGTTTTCGGTTTGCCGCGCATGCGCTTGACGGCGTCAGAGAGCGTCAGGCCCTTGACCAGCGTGTCGTCGAGCTTGAAGATGAGGTCGCCCGATTTGACGCCGGCACGGTCGGCCGGCGTGTCCTCGATCGGCGAAACGACCTTGACGAGTCCGTCTTCCATGCCGACTTCGATGCCGAGCCCGCCAAACTCGCCCTGCGTGCCGACCTGCAACTCCTTGTAGGCATCCGCGTCAAGATAGCTCGAGTGCGGATCGAGGTTGGAGAGCATGCCGCTGATCGCGTGAGTGATCAGCTTTTTGTCCTCGACCGGCTCGACGTAGCCCTGCTTGATGGCGTTGAACACCTCGGCGAAGGTGCGCAGTTCCTCGACCGGAAAGCCGGCCCGCGGATCTTTCTGCGCGATCGCCGAAATTTGCAGACTGAGCAGGATGCCGCCGACCAATCCGGCGCAAACCAGCCCAGCTTGTTTCAACTTGCCCATCACATTTGCTCCAAGACGAGTTCACTTCAGATTGACCCACCGTAGCGGGTCGAGCGGTTGCCCCTGATAACGCAGTTCAAAGTATAAACCGGATTCCGGGTTGCCACCGCTGTTGCCCACGGTGGCAATGCCGTCGCCGCCGCGCACGGTGTCCCCGTTCTGTTTGAGCAGGGCCTCGTTGTTGCCGTAGATCGACAAATAGCTGCTCCCATGGTCGACGATCATGAGGTTGCCAAAACCGCGCATCCAGTCGGCAAAAACAACGCGGCCGGCGGCAATCGCCTTGACCTCGCTGCCCGCTCCGGCGCGGATGAAAAGCCCTTTCCAGGTGCTGCCTTCTTGTCGGGCGGCGCCAAAGCGGTTGCTGATTACTCCGCGCGTCGGCAAGCGCAAGGCGCCCTTGAGCCGCGCGAAATTGCCCGCTGTCGACGCTTGCGGCGACTTTTCGTTGCTGAGCTCGGGCGCGTCGGCATTGGCGGAGCGTCTTTCCTCGCTCGCCGAACGGCCCTGCGTCGTCTGTCGACGCGGGGCGGGTTTTGCGGCGGCTGCCTTGGCCTGTTGCGCCAGGCGCACGATGAGCTGCGCAAGCTGTTTCTCGTCGCGCTGCAGATTGACGATCTCGCGCCGTTGCGCGGAAATTTTGGTCGACAGTTTGTCGACCAGTTTGCGGCGTTGCTCGCCTTGGGCAACGAGTTTGGCGTGTTGTGCCTGGTGCTCGGCCTCGACGCCAGCCAGTTCCTCGCTGCGTTCGCGCGTATCGGCGGCGAGCGCCTGCTTGCGCTGCAGCGTGCCTTCGATGTCGCGCAGCAGAGCGCTGCGCGCGCGCGCGATGGCGGCCAGATAATGCAGGTCGCGAGCCACCTGGCTCGGCTCGTCACCGTTGAGCATCAGCCGCAAGGCGTCGGGCTTGCCTTGCAGGTATTGACGGTAGACGAGCGCCTCGAGCTGCGTCTGCCGTCTGCCCAGCTGGTTCTCGAGTTCGCGCAAGGCGCTCGCCAGTTCCTTGAGCCGCGCCTGCACTGTGGCGCGTTGCCTGGCCAGCCGCGTCAGCTCGCGCTCGGTCGCCGAAATCGACCGCTCGACGTCTTGGAGTTGATCGGCAACGTTGGCACGCCTGCTCTCGGAACTCGCCACGTCCTTGCGCAGCGAATCGATCTGGCCGCGCAAAGCCTTCAGATCGCCACGTTTCTCAGCGACGGCGGCGGTCGGCAGGGCGGCGTCCCTGGCTCCCCACGCGTCGATCGGCCAAGCGTGCACGATCAGCGCAACAAGCACGATGAGCGGAGCGCGCGGTGCACATTTTGGCGTGTCGGGACGGCGGGTTTGCTTTTGTGCCGGGTCGGGGACGTTCATGCAACTACCTGGGGATAGCCTTGGGGAGGCCCCTCGGATGAACGAATTATTCTATAATGAATTCTCGCTTCTAACGAGACTTATCCACCGTGGCGATCCAGGTCAGTCTTATCGACAAACAGGAACATATCGAGCAGGCGGCGCATGCCCTCAAGTCGATAGCGCATCCTTTGCGCCTGAAGATCCTGTGTGTCGTCGGTGACGACGAGGCCTGCGTGCAGGAACTCGTCGAAGCGGTCGGAACGTCGCAGAGCAATATCTCGCAGCATCTGGGCATCTTGCGGGAAAAGGGCGTACTGGTGACGCGCAAGGACGCCAACCGCGTCTATTATCGCGTCGGCGATGCGCGCATCCTGCAGTTGATCGGCATGATGCGTGAGGTATTCTGCGGCGGCTGACAGCGGCTCGCCGGATCACGGTGCGAGGCCGGCGGTATGCCGGCCGCGTTTATTTTTATTGCAGTCTCTGGAGCCTCGCTTGGATTTCATCCTACAAAATTTATACCTCGTTGCCATCGCCGCCATCAGCGGCGCCGGGCTGCTCTACCTCTCGTTGCGCGGCGTAGGCGGCGGCCGGCACGGGTTGAGTCCGACGCAGGCGACCCTGCTGATCAATCGCGAGAGCGCTGAAATCATCGATATTCGCGAGCCCGATGACTACGTCGCCGGCCATCTGCCCGAGTCGCGCAACATTCCGGCCGGGCGCCTCGAAGAGCGCGTTGGCGAACTCGACAAGCTCAAGGACACGCCGCTGATTCTCGTTTGTCAGAACGGAACCCGCTCGGGCAGCGACTGCGCCAAGCTCGAGAAACTCGGCTTTGCCAAGGTGCATAGCCTCGAAGGCGGGATCGCCGCCTGGCGCGCTGCCGGCCTGCCGCTCAAGAAGGGTTCGCGCAAATGAGTTCCGCCCCGCACGTGTTGATGTATGCGACGGCTGCTTGCCCGTTCTGCATACGCGCCGAACAATTGTTGCGCGCGCGCGGGGTGGCCAATTTTGAAAAAATCCGCGTCGACCTCGATCCGGCGCGGCGCGCCGAGATGATGGAAAAAACCGCGCGGCGGACGGTTCCACAAATTTACATCGGCGACCGCCACGTCGGCGGCTGCGACGACCTGATCGCCCTCGATCAGGCCGGCAAGCTGCTCCCGCTGCTCGCCGGCGATGCCGTGTAAGACCTGATGGCTCCCGGCGACCGCCGGCAGCCATTTGCCCCATTCTTTTACTTACCAGAGATCGATCATGACCGAAGAAAACGCGCCGTCGTTTGCCATTGAAAAAATTTACGTCAAGGACCTCTCCCTTGAAGTCCCGAACGCCCCGGAGGTATTCCTCGAGCGCGAAACGCCCGAAGTCGGCATCCAGTTGCAGACTGGAGTGCGCCGGCTGGACGAAGGCGCTTTTGAAGTGACGCTGACGGTGACCGTTACCGCCAAGGTTGGCGAAAAGACGGTATTCCTCGTCGAAGTCGGCCAGGCCGGTATCTTCCGCGTGCAGAACGTTCCCGAAGAAAACCTCGATCCGCTGCTCTCGATCGCCTGCCCGAACATCCTCTTCCCCTACGCCCGCGAAGTGGTGTCGGAGTCGGTCATGCGTGCCGGTTTTGCGCCGGTGCTGTTGCAGCCGGTCAATTTCGAAGCGCTCTACGCCGCCCGCGCGCAGCAGATGCAGCAAGAACAAGGCGCGGCGATCGCCGAAGCCGGCGAAGCGACGCTGCAGTAAGCGGAGGAAGACATGAAGCGACTGCTGCTGTGCTGGCTCGCCGCTAGTTTATCGCTGCCGGCGGCGGCCATCGAATTTCGCACCGTCGGCGCGGCCAGCGTGCTCTACGACGCGCCGTCGCAGCGCGGCAGCCGTCTCTTCGTCATCCGCCGCGACACGCCGGTTGAAGTGGTCGTCAGCCTCGAAGGCTGGGCCAAGGTGCGCGACGCCGAAGGCGGCCTGGCGTGGATTGAAAAGAAATTCCTGTCCGAGAAGCGATCGCTGCTCGTCGTCGCCGAACGCGCCGCCGTGCGCCAGCGCGCCGACGAGAGTTCACCGCTGGTCTTCGAAGCCGAGCGCAACGTCGTTCTCGAGTATCTCGACTCGGCGCCGGGCGGCTGGACCCGCGTTCGCCACCGCGACGGCGAGTCGGGTTTCGTCCGCGCCAATCAGATCTGGGGTCTCTGAGCCTTGAATCTGACGGTCATCGGTGCCGGCGCCTGGGGAACGGCGCTGGCCATCACCTTCAGCGCCCGCCACCGCGTCACGCTGTGGACGCGCGAAGACGAGGTGACGAAAACGCTGCTCGCCGAGCGCGAAAATCGCCAGTTCTTTCCCGGCTACCGGCTGCCTGACGGGCTGGCGATCGCCAGCGATTTTGCCGCCGCGCTTGATACGGCCGATCTCCTTGTCATCGCCACGCCGCTCGTCGGCTTCCGGCCGACGCTGCGCCGTGTGCGCGACGCCGGTTCGCGAAAACCGCTCGTCTGGGTGTGCAAGGGGATGGAAGCGGGTAGTGCTAGGCTGCCGCATCAGATCGTCGCTGAAGAACTCGGCGCGCACGCCGTGTGCGGCGCGCTGACCGGCCCGAGCTTTGCCGAGGAAGTCGCCAGGGGTCTGCCGACGGCGATCACGCTGGCGGCGAGCGATCCGGCTTTCGCGCGGCGCACGGCGCTCGCGCTGCACAGCGCCCGCTTGCGCATTTATGCCAATGACGATGTAATCGGCGCCGAGGTCGGCGGCGCCGTCAAGAACGTCATGGCGATTGCCACCGGCATCTGCGACGGCCTCGGCCTCGGTCACAACGCGCGCGCCGCGCTGATGACGCGCGGACTGGCCGAGATCAGCCGGCTCGGCGTCGCACTCGGCGGCCAGTCCGAGACGTTCATGGGACTTGCCGGAATGGGCGACCTGATACTCACCTGTACCGGAGACCTGTCGCGCAACCGGCAGGTCGGCTTGGCGCTGGCGCAGGGTAAAACGCTGGCGCAAATCCTCTCCGATTTAGGCCACGTCGCCGAAGGCGTCAGCACCGCGCGCGAAGTCGCGCGCCTGGCCGCGCAGATGGGCATCGAGATGCCGATCACGCAGGCGGTGGACGACGTGCTGCACCAGGACGTGGCAGCGGCGCAAGCCGTCGACAGCCTGCTCAGTCGGGACCCGAAGTCCGAGTCCTAGGGCGACGCAGAGCCCAGGGCAGCGCAGCAAACGGCGACTCGGGACGGCTCGCGGTGTTCGCGCCGGGTCCAGCGTGCGCCGGACACAGCGGGTCTTGCCGCGCGCGTGCGGCGAAAATTGTCGTGTCCTCTCGTGCGCCCGATCGCTTATGCCACACGTGTTGAAAACCGCTCACATGCCATCGCTATAGCCCGATTGTCGCCACGCTTCGAAGACCATCACGGCGACCGCATTGGACAGATTCAGGCTGCGCTGGCCGGCACGCATCGGCAGGCGCAGGCGGCAGGCTTCGGGAAAGCCGGCCATGACCGCGGCCGGCAGTCCGCTCGTCTCATTGCCGAAGACGAAAGCATCGTCGGCC
>JBBRXI010000031.1:0-12838 GCA_038248575.1 Burkholderiales bacterium
ATAAGACCTATGGCGACGGTTGGAAACTGATTCAACCCGAAGGGCAGCACGGCAAGGTTCGGCTGACCGGCATCGGCGAAGTGTCGATGCGCGGCAAAGGCCGCTTTGCCGGCACACCTAAAACCGCAGAAATTAGCGCCAAGGCAGGCAAGTGGTATTTGTCGGTGACGTACAACGTGGCAGCGGACGCCGTTGCTCGCCAACGTGGTAGCGAAGCGGCCGCCTTTGATTGGGGGCTGACGACGCTGCTCACTCTCGCCAAAAGCGACGGCACAATGGAAGAGGTCGACAACCCGCGATGGTTGAAAGCACGTCTCGAACAAATTAAGTCGATTCAGCGTAGTGCGAGCGGCGAAGAGCAGAAGATTCGTGCCGCTCACGGCCTGGCAGCGGATGCCGCGTTGCCGTGGCAATTGCGGTCGAAGAAGCTGACCCGGATTTACGCGCAGATTGGCGCTTTGCACAGTAAGGTCGCTCGCCAACGGCATGATTTCTATCACAAGCTCACAGCCACACTGGTTGGTCGATTCGAGTTTCTCGGAACGGAAAAACTGGCCGTGAAAAACATGAGTAAAGCGCCGAAGGCGAAACCAGACCCTGAAGCGCCAGGGGAGTTTCTGCCAAACGGCGCCGCACAAAAAGCAGGACTCAATCGAAGCATCCTTGATGCTTCACCCTCGATGTTGATCGGTATGTTACGGACGAAAGCGGCAGAAGCTGCGTCCGTGTTCGCAGAAGCGAACACCCGAGTCATCAAGCCCACGCAGCGCTGTCATGCATGCGGCACCATCGTCAAAAAAACCTTATCGGAGCGGCGGCATGTTTGCGCCTGTGGCACCGATTGCGGACGCGACGAGAACGCTGCAAAGACGCTCTTGCGCTGGTTGCTTGAGGGAGATTTCTGGCTAGGAACTAGCCAGGGTGCCGCGAGGCATCAAGAAACCCTTTCCATAGCGTGAAACGCTTGGTGAGGGTAGTTCATGCCTTGGGGCATGTCGCCAAACGCTACTACGCCGGCGGACGTACGCTGTCCACGCAGATGCTCAAGGACGCTTACACCAGCACGCTACAGGAGGCTCAAGGTCTCAGTACCCGGTACCTGCCCGATATCCAGGCCAGGGCGAAGACGCTCGATGCGCGCAGCGTGCTCGCGATGGTCCGCAGTGCTTGAACCGGCAACAACGTCGTGCGCTTGACTTGATCCACCCGATAGCGCCGTGGTCAGAAACAGGCAGCCAAAATCTTCGACAAACCCCGTCCTGCAGGGACATGCCCGTCTGCCAACTATCGGGACTTCGCTTAACTAGCCGCGCAGCGTGATGGCGAGTTGCTCGGGCGACAGCGGCTGGTTGAAGTAAAAGCCCTGCCCTTCGGCGCACTGCTGGGCGCGCAGAAAGGCCAGTTGGTGAGCGGTTTCGACGCCTTCGGCGACGACCCTCAATTTGAGGCTCTTGCCCATGCCGATGATGGCGCTGACGATTACCGCCTCTTCGCTGTCGGCGTCGATGTCCTTGACGAAGGACTGGTCGATCTTGATCGTGTCGATCGGAAAGCGCCGCAAGTAGCTCAGGCTCGAATAGCCGGTTCCGAAGTCGTCGATGGCAATGCTGACGCCGAGCCGCTTGAGTTCGCTGAGCACCCTCGTCGTCGTTTCGGTGTCCTGCATCAGCCCGCTTTCGGTCAGCTCGATTTCGAGCCGCCCCGGATCAAGGCCGGTGGCGGCGAGGATATCGCGCACGCCGGCGAGAAATCCCGGGTTGCGAAACTCGAACGCCGAGACGTTGACCGCGATCTGGCCGATGTCCAGACCGGCACGTAGCCACGCCTGCATCTGGCGGCAGGCTTCGCGCAACACCCAGCGGCCGAGCGGCAGGATCAGGCCGCTTTCTTCGGCGACGCTGACGAACTTCGCGGGCAAGACAAGCCGCTGATTGCCGTCGCGCATGCGCACCAGCGCCTCGACACCCGAGATGACGCCGGTCTCGAGATTCACTTTCGGCTGGTAATGCAGGACGAATTGGCGTTTCTCGAGCGCGTTATGGAGCGCTTGCTGGATCGATTGCCGGGCAACCGCACGGACATTCATGCGCGACGCGAAAACCTTGTGTTTGTTGCGCCCGCTTTTCTTGGCGTGATACATCGCAATGTCCGCGTTGCGCAGCACCGTTTCGACGTCGTCGCCGTCGTCGGGGTAGAGGCTGATGCCGATGGAAAGCGTGATGTGCAGACGATCGTCGCCGATCAGAAAGGGTTCGACCATGGCGCCGATCAGCTTTTCGGCGGCCAGAGTGGCGTCGCTGGCCGCCTCGACGTCGGCCAGCAGCACGACGAACTCGTCGCCGCCCTGCCGACAAACGGTATCCGAGAGCCGGACGCAGGATTGCAAGCGGCGGGCGACCAGCTGCAGCAACTGATCGCCCGCCGCGTGGCCGAGCGAATCGTTGATGCGTTTGAAGTGATCAAGATCGATGTACATCAGCGCGACTTTGTTGCCGCGTCGGCGGGCACGCGCAATCGACTGCGCCAGACGATCGCTGAGCAGCGAACGATTCGGCAGCCCGGTGAGAAAATCATGTTCAGCCATGAACGACATCTGAGTCGCGATGCGCTCGGCGGCCTCGCTCATCGTCTGCGCGCGAACCGTCGCGACGACCAGACGCTCATTTGCTTCGCGCAACTGCGCTTTGGCGACCTCGCTCAGCTCGGCCTTGGCGCGCGCCTCCTGGTCGCTGGTATCGGCGGCGGCCTGACGCAGATCAGCCGCTTCCTGGCGCAGATCGGCTGCTTCGTGGCGCAGGTCGGCAGTTTCCTGGCGCTGGTCGGCACTTACCTCCCGTTGATCAGCAGTCTGCTCGCGCCGGTCAGCTGAATCCTCGCGCCGGTCCGCCGCTTGCTCGCCGGCCAGCACGGCGGCCTCACGGTCGGCGAGCGGCTTGCCACTCGGAACGGTGCGCGCGTGCGCCTCGCTGGCGCTTTCAGCGGCCATCGTCAGCGCTCCCGGGCGCCGGGTCGAAGCCCTGATGCGTTGCATCGCCGTTCACCGCGCTCGTCGCCAACGCTGCGGCCTGCGTCGGACTGCCGCCGAGCAGTCCCTCGTAGGTGAGAACCGGGTCGCCGATGACGATACCGGCTTCGGTGATCTCGTAGCGTCTGATTTCTTTGCTGTGGTCGCTGCCGCGCACCTTGACGACAGCCAGCACGCGCTGCAGGCAGCTATCGATCTCGATGTAGCGCTGGACGATAATGGCGTCGGTGAGAAAGGCCGAACCGTAGGGGCTGAAGCGCAAATCGGTGTAACGGTCTTCGAGCTCGGAGGTCATCAGCACGGTCACCCCGAGGCCTGACAGTGCGGCAACCATACGGAACAAGGACTCGCGAAAATCCTCGCGAAAGGTCGGCGCCACCGCGAGTTCGAAGCCCGACAGCGAGTCGATGACGACGCGCTTGGCTTTCAGGTGATGGATCAGCTCGAGCAGTTGCGCGACGACTTCATCGATCGACAAATCGAGTGAACGCGTATTGATCAGGCCGATGCAGCCGGCCCGCACCATGTCGTCGATGGTGTGCGTTCGCGAGCGGCTCGGTGTCTGCTCAAAGGCGACGATCACTCCCGGCTCGCCGAGGCGAACGCCTTCGGCGAGGAAGGCGGTTGCCAGGATGGTTTTCCCCGATCCGGACGGCCCCGCGACGAGCAGTGAAAAGCCTGCGGGCAGGCCGCCGCCGAGCATTTCATCGAGCCGTGCGACGCCCATCGCCAGCCGCTCCCGGCTGCGCGGCGCGGGCTCGCCGGCGCGCGCGGCGCCGGTGTCGCCGGCAATGACCGGCGACGGAAAGACGCTGATTCCATCGCCGGTGATGCGAAAGCTATGCACCCCGGGGCTGGTCGCCTGGCCGCGCATTTTTTTCACCTGCAGCTTGCGCACCATCGAGTTGCGGCGCACGCTCTGTTCAAGCACCAGCAAGCCGTCGGCGACGGCAAACACCGGGCTCGACTCGCCCTCCGACGAATATTCGCCGATCAGGAAGGTGGTGGCTTGCGCTCCGGCGAGCTGGATGCCGAGTTGCTGGATGAATTGTTGCTGGCTGGTCGCGCTGGTGCGTTGTGCTTCGAGCATCAGTGAGCGAAACGAGTCGACGAAAACCAGCCCTGGCGACGAGGCTTCGACCTCTTGCGTGATGCGTTCGAGAAGCTGGTCGAAATGGCTCGCCGAGACCTGATCGCTGAGGTGTACGAAACGAATCACGGTGTTGATTTTGGCCACGTCGAAAAACGAGAACTGCTGTTGATAGCGCAGCATCTTCAAGGGCGGTTCGCCGAGCACGTTAAAGTACAGCGCCGGGCGCTCGGCGCTCGCCAGGGCAAACATCATCTGATGCGCCAGGGTCGTCTTGCCCGAACCGGGCGCCCCGACGATGAGGTTAAAAGACAGTTCGGGCAGTCCGCCGCCAAGGATTTCATCGAGCCCCGGAACACCGGTGGCCAGGCGGCGTATGTCAACTTTCCTGTTCATGATTCGTTCTCCGGTTTTGTATCCAGTGCTGGTGTCGCCCAGACCGGTTCGAGCAATTTATCGGTCAATGCGTCGCCGATCATCGCTGCCAGCAGCGCCGAAAACGTCAGCAGCAGCAACGCGCTGGCCTCTGCCGCGCTACCCGGATCGCGCTCGACGAGACGTAACCTCAGCCGGTCGAGCCGCGCTACGCCCGGCTCCTCGGTGGCGGCCACGGCGAGCCACGGGTAGGTGGCGCTGCCCAGGTGCAGCGAACGTTGGAACAGCGCCTCGACGCCGCGCTCGCCGATAACCGGCGCCAGTTGTTCGCTCACCTGCGTCCAGGTGCTGACGCTGGCCTCGGCAACGGCGCGCGCATCGGGTGCTTGGCCGGCCCGCTGCGCCAGCGTTCTGGCGATCACCTCGCGCTGCATGGCGCTACGCTTCGCCAGCCGGCAAGGAATAAACGCGGATCACATTCTGACCCGCTGCCTTGGCCTGGTACATGGCCGCATCGGCGCGCGCCAGCGCCTCGTCCGGGCTTATTTGATGATCGGCAAACAAGGCGACGCCGATACTTGCCGTGCACCGCTGCTCGACGGCCAGCGTTTGACCCTCGTGCCGGCTGGCGAGCGTATAGGGCACCGCCAGCGCGCTGTGCATCTTTTCCGCGATGAGCAGCGCTTGCGCCAGCGACGCGGCCGGGTCAACGTCGAGCTCGCTGATCAGCACGACAAACTCGTCACCGCCGACGCGCGCCACGGTGTCGATCTCGCGCACGCAGTTCCGCAAGCGCTGCGCCACTTCCATGAGCAGGAAATCGCCGGCCGCGTGTCCATAGCCGTCGTTGATCGCCTTGAAGCCGTCGAGGTCGAGATACATCACGGCGCCATGGCCGCCGCTACGCGCGCACGCCGCCATGCCCTGGCTCAGGCGGTCGTCGAGCAAGCGCCGATTGGGCAGCCCGGTCAGCGCGTCGTGAAAAGCCATCTGCAGCACCTGCGCTTCGAGCCGCTTGCGCTCGCTGACGTCGTGCGAAACGACGACCACGCGCGCAACGCGGCCGTCCATGTCCTTGATGACGCTGCCGCGCGCTTCGATGTGGCGGAGACTGCCGTCGTCGATCAGCAGCCGATAATCGGTCTGCACGCCGACGCCGCTGCGTACGGTTTCGGCGAACACGCGCTTGACGCGCTCGCGGTCGTCGGGATGAATTTCGGCGAAGGAGTCGGTTCCCCGGAGGTCGCGGACGCCGCCAAAAAAGCGCCTGTACGAGGGACTGTTGTAGAGGCGGCGCCCGTTGCGGTCGAGAATGGCGACAAAGTCGCCAATGTTCTCGGCGATCAGTTGTGAAAACGCCCGGTGTTCCTGCAACGCGTCTTCAGCGCGCTTGCGCTCGCTGATGTCGTTGATCACCACACGGGCGACGGCGCCGTGCCCGGGTTCGTCGCCGACGCTCGCCGTGAGGTGCACCCACAATGGCCACGCGCCCGGCCGGAGCATGCGCAACTCGCACAGCGGTGATCGCTCCGGCGCGCTGAACTGCTCGCGGTAGCGGCGATAGATCAGCGTGTCCTGGCCACAAACGAAACCGGAAAACGCCTGCCCGATCAGCGCTTGGCGAGCGATTCCGAGCAGCGCGGCGAAGGCCAGGTTGGCGTGCACGATCGATCCCTGCGCGCTGAGCGTGCAATAGCCGACCGGCGCGAGCTCGTAGAGGGCAAAATACTTGCTCCGTTCGGCGCTCAGTTCGTCCTGCGCCCGGCGCAATTCCTCGTTCTGCATCTCGAGCTCGATCTGATGGACCTGCAACTCGTGCACCAGGCGCGGCAGATCGGCCGCGTCGCCGACGGCGGCCGACGCGCCGCGCTTTGCGCTCAGGCGCGCCTCGGCGGCACACCTCAACGCCGCGTCATCACGGCCGGTTTTTTGTTCGTCGGCACGCACATCATCATTTGTCCGCCGCACGTGCTCGTCAGGCGCGGCGCTGGCCGGAGCGTCGGTGTCCGGAAGCGAACGCGTTGCAAGCGGTGGCGCGGCACGGCGAGGTTCCACGAGAATGCCTCCGGGCGAAAGTACGCCAATTTAAACGGGCTGGGCGCTGAAGTCGGTTCGCTGGCCCACGTAGCCTTGCATGCGCTCGCGTGATCCCGAGCGACGATGCGCGCTGTCGCGGCGTAACCAAATTGCGTATGATGGGCTCGATCCAGTGTTCAAAAGGGACATCGTGACCAACAACACGCGTGCCGGCGCGCCGATCACGTCGGTCAAGTCGGTCAAGTCGGTCAAGTCGGTCGACTCGGTCAGCTCGGCCAAGACGGCCATGTCGGCTGCCGGCTCGTTTCCGATCGTCGCCATTGGCGCTTCGGCCGGCGGCCTCGAAGCGCTTGAACAATTGCTCGGCGGCGTTCCGGTCGGCAGCGGAATGGCTTTTGTCGTCATCCAGCATCTTGATCCGACGCGCAAGGGAATGATGCCCGAATTGCTGCAGCGCGCGACGCCGATGCTGGTGGCGCAGGCGAAAAACCGCATGCTGGTGAAGCCCGATTGCGTCTATGTGATTCCGCCCAACCGCGATTTGTCGATCCTGCACGATCGCCTGCTGCTGCTCGAACCGGTCACCCCGCGCGGCCTGCGCCTGCCGATCGATTTCTTTTTCCGCGCGCTGGCCGATGAGCGGCGCGAAAACGCCATCGGCGTCGTGCTCTCCGGGATGGGTTCGGACGGTACGCTCGGCCTGCGCGCGATCAAGGAACGCGGTGGCTTCGTCGTCGTTCAGGATCCGGCCGACGCCAAGTTCGACAGCATGCCGCGCAGCGCCATCGACGCCGGGCTGGCCGACATCGTCGGCAAAGCCGATGAGCTGGCGCAGCGCATCGTCGATATCCTCGGCCGCGCGCCGCGCGTTGCCACCGGGGCAGCAGCAACCGAACCCGAGAGCGTGGCGCAGAAAAGCGCCTTCGAGCGCATCTGCATCGTGCTGCGCGAGCGCACCAGCCACGATTTCTCGCTCTACAAAAAAACGACGCTGTATCGCCGCATCGAGCGGCGCATGGCGATCCACCAGATCGGCCGCATTGCCGATTACGTTCGTTATCTGCGCGAGACACCGCAGGAAGTCGACCTGCTGTTCAAGGAACTCTTGATCGGCGTGACGCGTTTCTTTCGCGATCCGGCGGCGTGGACCGCCTTGCACGACGACGCCCTGCCGGCGCTGCTGGCGGCGCATCCGGCCGGCAGCGTCCTGCGCGCCTGGGTCGCCGGCTGCTCGACCGGCGAAGAGGCGTATTCGCTGGCCATCGCTTTTCGCGAAGCGCAGCAAAAGATTCCGCTGGGCGCTCGCCATGCGCTGCAGATTTTTGCCACCGACCTCGATGCGGACGCGATCGAAAAGGCGCGCCAGGGCGTTTATCCGGCCAATATCGCGGCGGACGTTTCGGAAGCGCGCTTAAAGCGCTATTTCGTCGAATGCGACGATGGCAAAGGCTATCGGGTGGTCAAGGAAATCCGCGAAATGATCGTTTTCGCGACGCATAACGTGATCATGGACCCGCCGTTCACGCGCCTCGACATCGTCACCTGCCGCAACCTGCTGATCTATCTCGGCAGCGAGCTACAGGGCAAGCTGTTGCCGCTTTTCCATTACAGCCTCAATCCCGACGGCATTCTGATGCTCGGCAGCGCCGAATCGATCGGCAGCTGCGGCGATCTCTTTGCGCCGCTCGCCGGCGGGGCGCGTCTGTTCCGGCGCAGCAGCAGCCCGCTGCGCCCGGCCGACCTCGAATTCCCGACCCGCCATTCTGCCAAAATAATCGATTCCCTCATGATGCGCCCCACAGCCGATCCTGGCGCCCACCTGCAGGCGCTTGCCGACCAGCTCCTGTTGCAGCGTTTTTCTCCCGCCGCGGTCCTGGTCAACGCCGCCGGCGACCTTATTTACATCAATGGCCGCACCGGAAAATATCTCGAGCCGGCGGCCGGCAAGGTTAACTGGAACATCCACGCCATGGCGCGCCAGGAGCTGCGCCAGGAGATCGCCCTGGCCCTGCCCAAAGCGCTGCGCAGCGGCGAAACCGTCGTCAATCACAATCTGCCGATCGACAGCGCCGGCGAGCCGCACCGCGGCGCGCAATTGATCGATCTCACGGTGTTTCCGATCGACGAACCTGTCGCGCTGCGCGGCATGGCCATGGTGCTCTTTTCCCAGGCCTCTACCCCGGCCGCAGCGGCCAGCGTGCTTGCCGCCCCGCGCGGACGGCGCGTCAGCGCGCGTGAAGCCGCGCTGGAGCAGGCTCTGGCGCTCGCTCACCAGGACAAACAGGCGCTGCGCGAGGAAATGCAGACCGCGCAGGAAGAACTCAAGTCGTCGAACGAGGAGCTGCAATCGACCAACGAAGAGCTCCAGTCGACCAACGAGGAACTGACGACGTCGAAGGAGGAAATGCAGTCGCTCAACGAGGAACTGCAGACCGTCAACAGCGAACTGCAGACGAAGGTCGACGAACTGTCGTCGAGCAGCAGCGACATGAAGAACCTGTTCAACAGCACCGACATGGCGACCGTTTTCCTCGACAGTGCCTTGCATATCAGGCGCTTCACGACGCAGGCGACGCGTCTTTTCAAACTCATTCCGGGCGACGTCGGCCGGGCGCTCGGCGATATCGTCAGCGACCTCGTTTATCCACAGTTGATCGCCGACGCGCGGCAGGTTCTCGGCAGCCTCGCCGCTTCCGATCGCGAAATGGTGACCCACGACGGGCGCTGGTTCCAGGTCAAGATCATGCCCTACCGAACGCTCGACAACGTCATCGACGGCGTCGTCATCACCTTCAACGACATCAGCCGCGCCAAGGACCTCGAAGCCGAGCTGCGCGTGGTCGGCGGCTCCAACAAAACCGGGGAGCCCTCATGAGCGGCCACGACGAAATCAATGCGCTGCGCGACGCCGCCGAAGCGCGTCTGCCGGCGGACGTGCGCGCGCCAATGCGCGCCGACGACCCGACGCGACTCGTTCATGAGCTGCAAGTGCATCAGATCGAGCTTGAAATGCAGAACAGCGAGCTGCAGCGCACGCGCGGCGAACTCGAAACGGCGCTGGCTCTGTACACCGAGCTCTACGATTTCGCTCCGGTCGGTTATCTGACGCTGGGCGTCGACGCACGGATTGCCAAGATCAATCTGACCGGCGCGAAAATGCTCGGCGTCGACCGATCCGGCCTGCGCGCCAGGCGTTTTGACGATTTCGTCGCGCCGCGCGACCGCAGCCGCTGGGCTGAGCATTTCGCGCGTTTGCAGCGGCTGGACGGGGACGAGCGCAGGGCCAGTACCGAGCTCGCGCTACAACGCGCCGATGGCAGCATTTTCCACGTCCAGATCAACTGGATCGCCGCCGGCGGGAGCGTGCGTGCGGCGCACGACACGGCGCTGCATGAACTGCACATTACCCTGATCGACATCACCGGGCGCAAGGAGGTCGAAGCCCGGCGGGCCGAGCTCGAGCAGGCGCTGCAGGTGAAAAACAGCGAACTCGAGCGGGCACGGATCGCTGCCGAACAAGCCAATCTTGCGAAATCGGAGTTCCTTTCGCGCATGAGCCATGAACTGCGCACGCCGCTCGGCGCGATTCTCGGCTTCGCCCAGCTCATCGAATCGGGTTCGCCGCCGCCAACGCCGACGCAGGCACGCAGTCTCGGCCATATCCTGAAAGGCGGCTGGTACTTGCTCGACCTGATCAACGAGATCCTCGACCTGGCGCTCATCGAGTCGGGCAAACTCGCCTTGTCGCTCGAAGCGGTAGCGCTCTGTGGACTCATGCGCGAATGCGAGAACATGGTCGCCGAGCAGGCGCAGAAACGAAACGTCCGCGTCAGCTTTCCGCTGTTCGCCACGCCGATCCACGTGCACGCTGACCGCATGCGTCTCAAGCAGGTCGTGATCAATCTCTTGTCGAACGCCATCAAGTACAACAAGGTCGATGGCGCGGTCAGCGTCGAGTGCGCGCTGGTCACGCCGGAAAGCGTGCGCATCAGCGTCAGCGACACCGGCAGCGGGCTTGACGATGAACAGATCACCCAGCTTTTCCAGCCCTTCAATCGGCTCGGGCAGGAAGCAGGCGGCGCGCAAGGCACCGGCATCGGCCTTGTCGTCTGCAAGCGTCTGATCGATCTGATGGGCGGCGCGATCGGCGTGCTCAGCGAGCCCGGAAAAGGCTCGGTGTTCTGGTTCGAACTGCCGCTGACCATCGCCCAGGAGCCTCTGGCCGACAGCGCATCGGCAGCCGGCGTCGAGGCGCGCGCGGAAGGCGAAGTCCGGCCGTGCACCGTGCTCTACGTCGAGGATAACCCGGCCAATCTGATGCTCGTCGAGGCGCTCCTCGAACGCCGCCCGGGAATACGCTTCTTAAGCGCGAGCGACGGCCAACAGGGCGTCGACCTGGCGCGCGCGACGCTCCCCGACGTGATCCTGATGGACATCAATCTGCCGGGGATCAGCGGCACCGAGGCCATGCGAATGCTCGCCGCCGACCCCCGCACGCAGCACATCCCGGTGATTGCCATCAGCGCCAACGCGATGCCCGGCGATATCGACAAAGGCCGCGCTGCCGGCTTCTATCGCTACATCACCAAACCGCTCAAGGTCGCCGAGTTCATGACGACGCTGGATCTTGCGCTCGGCGTTTCAGCCGGCGGATCGTCCGCCTGCGGCCGTCACGAGTAGCCGCCGAACCCCCTGCTGCGCAGCGGCCACCGCGAACCACGTCTGCCCGACCCGGCGGGCGTCGGTGCCGGCTTTGGCTGCCGTCAGAACCAGCGCTCGACCTTGCTCCGCGCCGGAACGCCGCCGGCATGGACGACGACGCCGTCGATCACGACGCCCGGCGTCGACAGCACGCCGTAGCCCATGATCGCCGGCAGATCCTCGACTTTTTCGAGCTCGATCGGTGCGCCTTTTTCGCGCGCCACGGCCTCGACGAGCGTCACCGTAGTCCTGCAATTGGCACATCCGGTACCGAGAACTTTGACGCTTTTCATTGTCTTTTCTCCAGTTGAATCAAATCGGTTTGGCCGGCGCAACAAGACCATGGCCTGCCAGGCTCAGAGCAGCCAATTGAACACATAGCCGACGAGCAGAATGCCGCTCGCGACGACCCCGGCGAAAGTCGCGATCAGCGTCGGTTTCAAGGCCTTGCGCAGGATGATCATTTCCGGCGCCGAAAGCGCGATGACGGCCATCATGAAGGCGAGCACGGTGCCGAGCGCCGCGCCCTTACCGATCAGCGCCTCGACGATCGGGATGATCCCGGCGGCGTTGGTGTACATCGGAACGCCGAGAACGACCGCAGCGGGGACGGCCCACCAGACATCCCTGCCCATGAACGAGGCCATGAAGTCTTCCGGAACATAGCCGTGGATGGCCGCGCCCAGACCGATGCCGAGCAGGATGTACGGCCATACCTTGCCGACGATGTCCTTGACGTGCGCCCAGCCAGCAGCGAAACGCTCGACCCAGTCGATCGCCTCGTCGGCGTGAGCGAGCGTCTGGCCGGACTGCAGTTTTTGCACCCAGTCTTCCAGATGACGCTCCATCTTGAGCGCGCCGATGACGCAGCCGGCGACGATGGCGACCAGCAGCCCCATGGCCAGGTACAGCGCCGCCACTTTCCAGCCGAACAGGCCAAAGAGCAGAACGAGGGCCACTTCGTTGACCATCGGCGCCGAAATAAGGAAGGAGAAGGTCACCCCGAGCGGAACACCGGCCGAAAGAAAGCCGATGAAAAGCGGAACCGCCGAGCACGAGCAAAAGGGCGTGACGATTCCGAGGCTGGCCGCCAGCACGTTGCCGACGCCGACGCGCCTGCCGGCGAGCAGGGCGCGCGTGCGCTGCGGCGCGAAGAAGGTCTGGACGATTCCCATGACGAAGACGATCCCGGTCAGCAACAGCAGAACCTTGGCCGTATCGAACAGGAAAAAGTGCACCGCCTCGCCCAGATGCGTCGCGCGCGAAAGCTGCAGCGCGCCGGTCAGCGCGTCGGCAAATTCGCCGAGGTGGCTGTAAGCCAGCAGCCACACCCCGCCGGCCACGGGAATGGCAAGCAACCAGCGCGCAAGCGCGGGGAGCGGGGTAACGGCAGACGAGGGTGCGGGCACTGAAGAACTCCAGTCGCGAAACGGTTGATGGCGAGCAGGTAGACGAGGACGCTGCGAAAAGGGTGCAGCGGATGCCAGCAAACGTTGCGCAATTATCTTTTGCCGGTATTCAAGGTGATGTAATGGCGCGTCGGCGCATGGCGCGGTTCGCCGATTGAGGCGCCCGCTTTTTTAAGCCCCCCGCCGGCGCGCTTACGCAGC
>JBBRXI010000032.1:0-12758 GCA_038248575.1 Burkholderiales bacterium
GACGCCGGCTGCGGGCAGCCGGCCGGGTCTGTCGGCTCTTACGCAGCGGCGCTCGAGGACTTTGAGCGACGCTTTTTGTCCGACGCCATCGCCGCCGCGAACGGCCGCGTCGAAGTCGCCGCGAAGGCGCTCGGTCTGGCGCGCGCGACGCTCTATCGCAAAGTACAGGCGCTCGGCTTGGTCTCAATAGCGAGACGTATGTCGTAAAGACGCGACCGCAGGTAAGCGCTGGATTGTTAAGGAAAAGTCGGTAAAAATTTGTCGCAATAACGAGACAATCGACGATAAGAAGGGGGTGTGTGTACCGTCGGGGTGCGGTATTTTTCATCGAAACAAGGTGTTGAGCGTCATGGCACGAAGCCTGCTGACGCTCTCCACGTTTGGCATTGACCGGCCGCAGAGTCGGTGTTGTCGTAGTCTGCAGTGGAGGCGATCAGTGGTTCGTCGGGGGGCTTTGAAGGCAGTGATCGGCATTGACTGAATGCGCAGGTCAATGATGCTCATGCCGTTTGATATTCCCAGCCTCAGGGTCGCGGAAGAAGCGTAGGCGGGCGGTTGTCGCCGCGTTGGCTTTTCGTAATTGATGGCGTCGGTGACGCCAATACAAACAAACGGAGGAGTACCCATCATGATTGGTGTATTTGGCATCATCCTATCGCTCGGACTGCTCATGTACCTCGCGTACAGAGGCATCACCGTCCTCATCCTGGCGCCCATCCTGGCGCTCGTCGCGGCCGCTTTTTCCGGCATGCCGATGATGGCGACGTTCACGCATGTCTTCATGCCCAACCTCGCCAATTACCTCAAGCTCTTCTTCCCCGTCTTCCTGCTCGGCGCCATATTCGGCAAAGTGATGGAAGACTCGGGCTGCGCCAAGGCGATTGCCCACGACATCGCCGAGCGCGTCGGCAAGAGCCGGGCGATCCTCGCCGTCGTTCTCTCCTGCGGCATCCTCACCTACGGCGGCGTCTCGCTGTTCGTCGTCGCCTTTGCCGTCTATCCGATCGCTGCCCACCTCTTCCGTGAAGCCGGCACGCCGAAGTTCCTGATTCCGGCCGCCATCGCGCTCGGCTCCTTCACCTTCACCATGACCGCGCTGCCCGGAACGCCGCAGATCCAGAACGCGATCCCGATGCCTTTCTTCAAGACGACGGTCTACGCGGCGCCGATCCTCGGTACGATTTGCGGCCTGATCATGTTCGCCGCCGGCACCTGGTGGCTGATGCAGCGCGCCAAGGCGGCCAACGCCCGCGGCGAGTTCTACGGCGATCACCCGAACGAAGTCGTCAAGCAATTCGACTCGGCCAACCTGCCCAACGTCTGGGTTGCGCTGCTGCCGATCTTCATCGTTCTGATCCTCAACTTCATCCTCTCCGAGTACGTCTTCGCGGCCAACGCCACCGGTTTCGATTACCTCAAGGCCAAACCCTTCGAAACGAGCCTCCCCGCCGTGCGCGGCATCTGGGCGCTGATCGTTTCGCTGGTCGTCGCCGTCGTCTTTGCCGTCGTGGTCAACTGGAAGCGCTTTGGCAACGTCAAGGAATCGATCAACTCGGGCGTTTTCGGCTCGATGCTGCCGATCCTCAACACGGCGAGCGAAGTCGGTTACGGTAACGTGGTCAAGACGCTCGCCGCCTTTGCCATCATCCAGGCCGCGCTGCTCGGGCTCTCCGACAACCCGCTGATCACCGCCGCGGTTGCCACCAATGTGCTCGCCGGTATCACCGGGTCGGCTTCCGGGGGCATGAGCATCGCGCTCGGCGCGATGGGCGAAACCTTCTACCAGGCGGCCGTTGCCCGCGGCATCAACCCCGAAGTCCTGCACCGTGTCGTGGCCATCGCCTGCGGCGGCCTCGACAGCCTGCCGCACAACGGCGCCGTCGTCACCCTGCTCGGCATCACCCAGCTCACGCACCGGCAGAGCTACGCCGACATCGGCATGGTCTCGGTGGTCATCCCGGTGTTCACCTGCGTGGTCGCCATCGTCCTCGGTACCATGGGAGTGGTCTAGTTTTCCCCTTGGCCGGGAGCCCGCCAGGGCTTCCGGCCACCCGGCCGATAACAATGCGAAGACGCCGTACGAAGTCCTGTAAATTGTTTAACCCCCAGCCCGAACGTCCTGCAAGCGCTGTAGCGCTGCCCCGGCAATCGCCGGCCGCCGCGATGCACCGGCAGCGCATCGTCTCTCATTAGAGGAAAACGACATGGTCTCCGCCACCAACCCGCAGAAAGCTCCCGTCAAACGCAGCAAGATCGTCAGTGCGGCCGAGGCCGTGCGCCTGATCGGCGACGGCGATACGGTCGCCACCGGCGGCTTCGTCGGCATCGGTTTTGCCGAAAATATCGCGGTTGCCCTCGAGCAGCGCTTTCTCGGCGAAGATCCGCTGGCCCCGGCCGGCAGTCCGCGCAACCTGACGCTGACCTACGCCGCCGGCCAGGGCGATGGTAAGGAGCGCGGCCTCAACCACCTCGGCCACGCGGGTCTCGTCGGCCGCGTCATCGGCGGCCACTGGGGCCTCGCGCCCAAGCTGCAGAAGCTCGCGGTCAGCGACCGCATCGAGGCCTACAACCTGCCGCAGGGCATCATCTCGCAACTCTTTCGCGACATCGCCGCGGGTAAGCCCGGGATGCTCTCGCGCGTCGGCCTCGGCACCTTCGTCGATCCGCGCTTTGGCGGTGGCAAGCTCAATGCGGTCACCAAGAAGGACCTTGTCGAAGTGATGGTTATCGACGGCGAGGAGTATCTGTTCTACCGCACCTTCCCGGTTAACGTCGGCATTATTCGCGGCACCACCGCCGATCCGGACGGCAACATCACGATGGAAAAAGAAGCGCTGACCCTTGAAGCAAACGCGATCGCCATGGCCGCGCACAATTCGGGCGGCATCGTCATCGTCCAGGTCGAGCGTATTGCCGAGCGCGGCTCGCTCAACCCGCGCCAGGTCAAGATTCCCGGCATCCTCGTCGACTACGTCGTCGTTGCCGAGAAGCCCGAATACCACATGCAGACCTTCAGCGAACAGTACAGCCCGGCGTTCGCTGGCGAAATCCGCGTGCCGATGTCGTCGATCGCGGCGATGGAACTTTCCGAGCGCAAGATTATCGCCCGCCGTGCCGCCTTCGAACTGACGCCGAACAGCGTCGTTAACCTTGGCATCGGCATGCCCGAGGGCGTCTCCAGCGTCGCCGCCGAAGAAGGCGTCATCGACCTGATGACGCTGACCGCCGAACCGGGTGTCGTCGGCGGCGTTCCGGCCGGAGGCCTGAGTTTCGGCGCGGCGACCAACGCCCAGGCGATCATTGACCAGCCGACGCAATTTGACTTCTATGACGGCGGCGGCCTCGATATCACCTTCCTCGGCCTGGCGCAGGCCGACGCCGAAGGCAACCTCAACGTCAGCAAGTTCGGCCCGCGCCTGGCCGGTGCCGGCGGCTTCATCAACATCAGCCAGACGGCGAAGAAAGTCGTTTTCGTCGGCACGTTCACGGCCGGAAAACTCGAGGTCGCCGTCGCCGGCGGTGCGCTCGAAATCGTCAGCGAAGGCGAAACCGTCAAATTCGTCGCCGAAGTCGAACACCGCACCTTCAGCGGCGCGCAAGCCTTCAAGAGCAAACAACAGGTGCTCTACATCACCGAGCGCTGCGTCTTCCAGCTCGTCGCCAACGGTCTCGAATTGACCGAGATTGCGCCTGGCGTAGACCTGGAACGCGATATTCTCGGCCAGATGGCTTTCCGCCCGGCGATCAGCCCGCAACTCAAGCTCATGGATGCGCGTATTTTTCGCGACCAGCCGATGGGCTTGCGGCAGGACATGCTGGCGCCGCCGGCGGCGCCGTCGCTTAACGCCCAGCACCCCGCGGATCAGCAGCCCGCACTCGCCAGATAGTCCGGCGAACCGGTCCCTATCTCAAACATACCCATCATTTTCATCAGGAGGCACACATCATGTCCAAGGCCAGCATCATCGGAGCCTACAACACCGAATTCGGCGCATTTGTCAAAAAGGACAAAAGCTCCGGGCTCATCACTGACACCAAGAGTTATTACGATCTCTTGATCGAAGCCGGGCGCGGCGCCATCGCCGATTCGGGTCTCGAGGCCAAGGATATCGACGCCGTTTATGTTGGATCCTGCTCGCCCGGAACCTTCATCAACCAAGAGCACGTGGCGCCGCTCGCCGCCGAAATCGACCCGGCACTGCGCTTTAAGCCGATGACGCGCTGCGAATGCGCTTGCGCCTCGTCGTCGGTCGCGCTGTACGACGCGTTGTACGCCGTCGAAGCCGGTCGCGCCAAAAACGTGCTCGTCATCGGCGTCGAAAAAATGAATCTGCTGCCGACCCCGCAGATGACCCACGTCCTCGCCTGCTCGTCGCACTGGCCAAGCGAAGGCTCGAAGGGCTGGTCCTTCCCGATGCTCTTTGCGGCCTACGCCAAGGGTTATCAGAAGCACTACGCACTCTCGAACGAGGATCTCGAACAGATGCTGTGGACGGCCGGTGCGCTGTGCTACAAGAACGGCGCCGAGAACCCGCTGGCGCACGTCAGGAACGGCCCGCAGACGGTTGCCGAGATCATGAAGCTCAACGAACTCGACGCCAAGGGCAAGTGTAAGAATATGATGATCGCGCCGCCGCTACGCCTGCACGACTGCTCGCTGGTCACCGACGGCGCCGCCGGACTCGTCGTGTCATTGACGAGCAGCGTCGGCAACAAGAAGCGCGCCGTCGAGATCGCTGGCATCGGCCACTCGATCGAGCGCCTGCCCGAGAACGTGCGCCCCAACATGCACGAGCTGATGGCCGGCAAGGACGCCGCCGCCAAGGCCTACAAGGAAGCCGGCATCACCGCCGCCGACATCGACTTTGCCGAAGTTCACGACTGCTTCACGATCAACATGATCCTGTCGACCGAAGCGCTGGGCCTGTCGGCCGACGGACGCGCCGGCTTTGACTACCTCGACGGCCGCTTCACGCGCGACGACAAGGTGGCGATCAACCTCTCGGGTGGTCTCAAGTCGAAGGGCCATCCGGTCGGCGCGACCGGCGCTTCGATGCATGCGCTGGCCTACAAGCAGCTGATCGGCGAGCCGATCGGCGTCGCCGCAAAGAAGGCCGACATCGGCGTCGTCTTTAACGTCGGCGGTTCGGCGGTGACCAACTGCATCACCGTGCTCAAGGCGCCCAAGTAAGCGCTCACCGCAGACAAAGGAAAAATCATGAAAAGCTTCACCTATAACGACATGGATTTTTCGCTCGAGAGCGCAGGCGGCCGCTGGGACATCGCGTGCAAAAAGCCCGACGGCAAGTCGGCGTATGTCGGCGCGGGCCTGTTCGCCGGCTTGTCCGAAAGCGAGGTCGAGGCCAAGGCGCGCGCGCTCGTCAAAGCGATTTTCCCGGTCGGCATCCGCTCGGTCGGCCCCGACGTCGCGCACCCGACGCTAATCGGCGACCTCAAAATCGTCGGCCCCGACGTCACGCATCCCAACTTCATCTATTGGGACAAGGACAGCTCTTCGTTCGCCACGGATTAAAATTTTTTCAAGGACAACACAATGGAAATCAAGGGAAGTGTCGCCGTCATCACCGGCGGCGGCAACGGCATCGGCGAAGCCGTCGCCAAGTATTTCATCCGTAACAGCGCCAAGGTCGTCATCGTCGATATGGTGCAGAAGAATATCGATCGGGTGCTGGCCGACATCAAGGCTATGGGCGGCGAAGCGATCGGCGTCCAGGCGAATGTGTCGAGCGAAGCGGAAACCGCGAAGTTCTACCAGGCGGCGATCGCCGCCTTCGGCCAGATCAACGTCGTCGTCTGCTGCGCCGGCATCATCCGCGACAGCACGCTGCTCGCGCTCGACAAGGAAACCGGCAAGGTCTCGCGCAAGATGGGCCTCGACAAGTGGCAGCCGGTGATCGACGTTAACCTGACCGGAACCTTCCTGACCATTCGCGACGGCGCCGAAGCGATGGTCAACGGCGGCTGGACGGGACTGCTCGTCACCATCTCGTCGGTCAACAAGGTCGGCCAGGTCGGCCAGCTCAACTACTCGTCAGCCAAGGTTTCCGCCGCGCTGCTGCCCAAGATCGTCGTCGGCGAGTTCCTCATGCGCGGCATCCGCAACATCCGTTGCATCGGAATCGCCCCGGGCTACACGGCTACGCCGATGCTCACCGGGATGAACCAGGACGCGCTAAAAGCGATCCTCGCCGACGTCCACCTCGGCCGCCTCGTCGATCCTGACGAAATCGCCCGCCTGATCGGCCACGCGGTCGAGAACGAGGCGATCAACGCGACGACGCTGGAGATCACCGGCGGCCTCTGTTACCCCGGCGGCATCGCCAAGTAAAACGCAAAGCGCAGCGCGAAGGCCGCCGGCGATCACTCGCTGGCGGCCTTCGCGTTTTCAGACCATCCGGTCGCGCCGGGCGAGCGCCGGAAAGAGCCGCCACCAGGTCGCGGCAATCAGCAGTGTGCCGACGCCGCCGAGCACCACCGAACCGACCGGCCCGAAGAGCGCGGCGGTTGCTCCCGATTCGAATTCGCCGAGCTGATTCGACGCGCCGATAAAAATCGAATTGACGGCGGCGACGCGGCCGCGCATCTCGTTGGGTGTCTCGAGCTGCATCAGCGTCTGGCGGGTGACGACGCTGACACAGTCGGCGGCGCCCGAGAGCGTCAGCGCGAAAAGTGAGAGCATGAAACTCGTCGACAGGCCGAAGACGATCATCGCCACGCCGAACAGTGCGACGGCGACGAACATGCGCTGGCCGACGCGGCGTTGCGGCGGCCAGCGGGCGAGGACGAGTGAGGTGGCGAGCGCACCGGCCGCCGGCGTCGAGCGCAGCAGCCCGAGTCCGACCGGCCCGGCGTCGAGAATGTCGCGCGCGTAGATCGGCAGCAGCGCGACGGCGCCACCGAGCAGCACGGCAAAGAGGTCGAGCGAAATCGCCCCGAGCAGGACCTTGCGCTGCCAGACGAAGGAGACACCGACGAACAGCGTCTGCCAGCTGGCGGCGAGCGACGACGGACGGTGCACGTAGCGCACGGCGAGCGTCAGCGCGCAGGCGAGCAGCGAGAGCAGCGCGCCGCACAGATAGACTGTCGTCGCCCCGGCGACGTAGAGCACGCCGCCGAGCGCCGGCCCGCCGATCACCGCGATCTGGATTCCGCTCGAACTCAAGGCGATGGCGCGCGCCAGCAATGCGGGAGGCACGAGCTGGGGTGTCAGCGCTTGCTGCGCCGGCATCTGGAAAGCGCGGGCGACGCCGAGCACCACCGACAGCGCGAGGATCAGCTCGCGCGTCGCCAGATCACCTTGCGTCGCGGCGACCAGCAGCAGCGCGACGAGTCCCTGCGTCGCCATGCACGCGGCGTAGATGCGGCCGCGATGCACGCGGTCGACGAGGTGGCCGGCGGGCAGCGCCAGGAGCAGCGCCGGGAGAAACTGGAAGAGCCCGACGAGGCCCAGATCCCAGGCGCTCGAAGTGATGTCATACATCTGCCAGGCGAGGGCGACCATCAGCATCTGCATGGCGATCGTCCCGGCCAGGCGGGCCAGCCAGAAGCGCACGAACTGCCGGTGCGCGAGGAGGTCGGCGAGGCCGCTGGTCGTCATCGGCCGATTTTACCGTGCGCAGCGGCACCGCCGGGGCTAGACTTGCGCCACGCGCGCCCGCTTACCAGGAAAACATAATGACCCAACTCTTTGACTCCCTCCGCTTGCGTGATCTCGTGCTCCGCAACCGCGTCGGCATCCCGGCGATGTGCCAGTATTCGGCGCAGGGCGGCATGGCCAACGACTGGCATTTCGTCCATTACAGCAGCCGCGCGATCGGCGGCCCCGGGCTGATCATTGTCGAAGCGACGGCGGTGGCGCCGAGCGGGCGCATCAGCCCGGCCGACCTCGGCCTCTGGGACGACGCGCAGATCGAACCGCTGGCGCGGATCGCGCGCTTTGCCAAGGCGCAGGGCTGCGCCATCGGTGTCCAGCTCGCGCACGCCGGGCGCAAGGCCAGCGTCAGCCTCGGCTGGCAGGCGCAGCACCCGCTCGCCGGGAACGAAGGCGGCTGGGACGTCGTCGGCCCGTCAGCGCTCGCCTTCGGCGAAGGCTACCCGCTGCCGCGCGAACTGGACGCGGCGGCAATCGCAGCGCTCGTCGGCGAGTTCGTCGCTGGCGCACGCCGCGCCCGCGAGGCTGGTTTCCAGACCGTGCAGATCCATGCTGCGCACGGTTATCTGCTGCACCAGTTTCTCTCGCCGCTCGCCAATCACCGCACCGACGGCTACGGCGGCAGCTTCGAAAACCGCACACGGCTGGTACGCGAAGTGGTCAGCGCGGTGCGCAGTGAGTGGCCCGAGCGCCTGCCGCTGCTCATTCGCCTGTCGGCGACCGACTGGGTCGACGGCGGCTGGAGCGCTGACCAGACGGTCGAATTGTGCCGCGTGCTGAAGGAACTCGGCGTCGACCTCGTCGACGTGTCGACCGGCGGCCTCGTGCCGTACGCGCAGATCCCGGTAGGGCCGGGTTTTCAGACCGAGTTTGCCGAGCGCGTGCGGCGCCAGGCGGCCATCCCGACGGCAACCGTCGGATTGATCACCGCGCCGGCGCAGGCCGATCACATCGTGCGCAGCGGCCAGGCCGACCTCGTTTTGCTCGGTCGCGAAGTGTTACGCAACCCTTACTGGCCACTCGAGGCGGCGCAGGCGCTCGGCCAGGTCGCGGCGTGGCCGGCGCAGTATCTGCGCGCCGCCCCGGCCGGTTCTTTGCAGCGCCTGGCACCGGCGGCCTGAGCTTGGCGACGCTGCGCGTCGAGGCGTTGGCGCCGGGCTTTGCCGCCGCCGCCGCGGCCTGCGCCGAGCGCCTGCGACTACCGCTCGCCGGGCCGGCCGATTACGCGCTGCAGCTCGGCGCGGCGGGCCTGCAGTTCGTCGAACTTTCCGCCGCCGCTACCGGACCGATACGCGCCGACTTTCTCGGCGGACCGGTCGCCCACCGCCGGCAATTCGGCGGCGGCAGCGGGCAGATGATCGCCAGGGCCGTCGGCGTCCAGGCCGGCGTCCGCCCGAGCGTGCTCGACGCCACCGCCGGCCTGGGGCGCGACGCCTTCGTCCTCGCCCAGCTTGGCTGCGCGCTGACGCTGATCGAGCGCCAGCCGATTATTTGCGCCTTGCTCGAGGACGGCCTGCGGCGCGCGCAAGACGATCCCGAGGTGGCCGCCATCGTCGCCCGCATGCGGCTCGTCGCCGCCGACGCGATCGCCTTTATGCGCGCCTGGCCGGGCGAGCCGCCGCAGGTTATCTACCTTGACCCGATGTTTCCCGGGCGCGAGAAGAGCGCGCAGGTCAAAAAGGAAATGCGCCTGTTTCGGCCGCTCGCCGGCCAGGACGAGGACGCTCCCGAACTGCTCGCCGCGGCGCTCGCGCTGGCCAGCCACCGCGTCGTCGTCAAACGCCCGCGCAAGGCGCCGGCGATCGCCGGCGAAACGCCGGGCTATGCGCTCACCGGCAAATCAAGTCGCTTCGACGTCTATCCGAAGCGCGCGCTCAAGGCGAAGGCTGTCACCTCGTGATCCGCGAAGCGCGCGTTTACCCATCGGCCTGCCTGCCGCCGCGCTTTCTTGTTAGCATCGGCAATTTTCGTTTTCGCCGACGCTTGGCCGCAAGCAAACGCGGGAGCGCTTTCGGCGCGCCTTCTCCATGGCTTTAAAATCTTCGCTGCGTGAGTCGGTCGATCGGGCGCTCGCCCGGCTCAGTCCGCGTATTGCGGCGCTTGCCGGCGCTCTGCGCCAGCCGACGCGGCGCGGCGTGTTGCGCACGCTGGCCGCCCTGCCGGTGCTGGTGCTGCTCTACGTGCTGATCCTGGTTCCCTTCACGCCGAGTATCAGCGATATCCGCAAGGCCGCCAGCGAACGGCCGGCGCAGATTCTCGCGGCCGACGGCGAGAAACTCGCCGAGTTCAAGCAGACGAACCGCGAGTGGGTCCGCCTCTCGGCTATTTCGCCGCACGTCATCGGCGCCCTGATCGCTACCGAGGACCGCCGCTTTTACGAACACTTCGGTATCGACTGGCGGCGCACCGTGGCGGCCACGCTGCGTACCATCGGCGGCGATCGTCAGGGCGGTTCGACGCTCACCCAGCAGCTCGCCCGCAACCTCTACCCCGAGGAAATCGGCCGCGCGCGCACGCTCACGCGCAAGCTCAAGGAAGCGATCACGGCGCTCAAGATCGAGGCCGTCCATTCCAAGGACGACATCCTCGAAACCTATCTCAACACCGTGCCTTTTCTCTACAACGCCTTCGGCATCGAGATGGCCGCGCGAACCTACTTCGGCGTCTCGGCCGACGCGCTCGGCGTACTCGAGGCTGCCACCCTCGTCGGCATGCTCAAGGGCAACAGCACCTACAACCCGGTGCAGAATCCCGAGCGCGCGCTGCAGCGGCGCAACATCGTGCTCGCCCAGATGGTCAAGGGCGGCAAGCTGTCGGCGGCCGACTTCGAAGCGCTGCGAAAAAAGCCCTTGCGCGTCGACTTCGAACGACAGGGCGAGACTCCGGGGCCGGCGCCGCATTTTGCCCAGCACCTGCGCAAATGGCTGATCGCCTGGGCCGATCGCAACGACTACAACATCTACAGCGATGGATTGGTGGTGCACACGACGCTCGACGCGCGCCTGCAGGCGCTGGCCAATCAGGCCGTAACGCGGCGCGGCCAGCAGTTGCAGAATATCGCCAACGCGGCCTGGGCACCGGGCGCGGCGTGGAGCCCGGGCAAGCCGCTGGTGCAGAACTTCGTGCGCGAAGCGCCGCAGTACCAGAGCGCGCGCGACGCCGGGCTGACGCCCGAAGAGGCGATGCGCCAGCTGCACAACGACGCCGCTTTCATGCGCACCCTGCGCCAGCAGAAGACGTTGATCCAGGCCGGCTTCCTGGCCATTGACCCGCGCAGCGGTCAGATCAAGGCCTGGGTCGGCAGCCGGGACTTCCGGCAGGACGCTTACGACCACGCGCAGCAGGCGCGCCGCCAGCCTGGCTCGACGTTCAAGCCCTTCGTCTACGGCGAGGCCTTCCGCCAGGGCCGCGACCCGGACGAGACGCTGATCGACCAGGCGGTCAATATCGCGCTCGGCGACGGCGGCACCTGGCGGCCGACCGACGACCAGCCGCCGAGCGGGCGGGCGATCAGCTTGCGCGACGGGCTGGTCTATTCGAAGAACACGATTACCGCGCAACTGATGCAGCAGGTCGGACCGGCCAAGGTCGCGAGCCTCGCCCGCGCCATGGGCGTACGCCAGAGCACGCTCGACGAAGTGCCCTCGCTGGCGCTCGGCACGAGCCCGGTCAGCCTCAAGGAAATGGTCGCCGCCTACGCGACGATTGCCAACGGCGGCGATTACCACGAACCGGTGTTCGTCACGCGCATCGAGGACCGCGACGGCCAGGTGCTCGAGGAATTTTCTCCGGCCGACGGCGAACCGGCGCTCTCCCGCGACGTCGCCTTTAGGCTGCTCGACGTCCTGCGCGGCGTCATCGACCGCGGCACCGGCGCCGGCATCCGCACACGCCACGGCATCCGCGCCGACGTCGCCGGCAAGACCGGAACGACCACAGACAACGCCGACGGCTGGTTCATCCTGATGCATCCGCAGCTCGTCGCCGGCGCCTGGGTCGGTTTCAACGACAGTCGCGTCACGCTGGGCAGCGACTACTGGGGGCAGGGGGCGCACAGCGCGCTGCCGATCGTCGGCGACGTCTTCGCCAACGCGCTGCGCACGCGCCTGATCGATCCGCGCAGACGCTTCGCGGCACCCGAGCAAGCGGGCCTTCTCCAGGGTCTGGTCGCTGGTGTCGCCAGCTGGTTCGGCGCGCTCTTCTCGGCCGAGCCGGCCGACCTCGTCAGCCCACCACGCTTGTCGCCGCGGCGCCCAGCCGACCCACCACGCGCGCCGCGCACGCCCGGAGAGATTCCCGGCGCCGGCTCATCCACCAGCGGCGCCAACTGAGCACGCTGGCGCGGACAACGCCGGGTCGCCGAAGGGTGGCTATGGCCTCACTTGGCCTTGGTCTGCTTCGCCAGGCGGTCGTAGAGGACGACGTTCACCGTCGCCGCGAGGTTCATGCAGCCGACGGTCGGGATGTAGATGACGTCGGTGCACCAGGCGCGCAGCGCCTTGTCGAGCGTGCCGTCTTCGGGGCCGAAGATGTAGAAGGCGCGCTCGGGGTGGGTGTAGTCGGGCAGCGGCTTGGCGCCCTTGACGAGTTCGACGGCCACCGGGGTGCAGCCGAGCGGGATGACCTGTTGCAGGTCGGCAATGCCGATCAGCGGAATCTTCTGGTGCACCTTCTTGGTGTCGGTGACAAATTCCTTTGCGCGGTCGTAGCGCACGCCGGTGTAGAACACGCTATTGACGCCGTAGCAGCCGGCGGCGCGCAGCACCGAGCCGACGTTCTCCGGGCTCTTCGGATTGACGAGCCCGATGCAGCAGAAGCCGCGGCTCATAAGCGCGGCTGCGCCAGCGCGGCGTCGATCAGCCGTCGGGCGATGCTCACCGGGTCGGGCAGCAGCGGTAGCGCGTCGCGCGCGAACCAGCCGGCGGCTTCGATCTCTCTCGGCTCCGGAACGATCGTTCCGCCGGCGTAATCGGCGAAGAAGGCGATCATCAGCGAATCGGGGAAGGGCCAGGGCTGGCTCTGGAAGTAGCGCAGATTGGTGATTTCGACGCCGACTTCCTCGCGCACTTCGCGTACCGCGCACTGC
>JBBRXI010000033.1:0-12641 GCA_038248575.1 Burkholderiales bacterium
CGTTTCGACCCACTCCGACGCCGGGTCGGAGTCGGCGACGATGCCGGCGCCGGCCTGCACGTACAGTTGCCCGTCCTTGAGCACCGCGGTGCGAATGGCGATCGCCAGATCCATGTCGCCGTTAAAGCCGAGGTAACCGACAGCGCCGGCGTAGATGCCGCGTTTGACGGGTTCGAGCGCGTCGATGATTTCCATCGCGCGCACCTTGGGCGCGCCGGACACGGTGCCGGCCGGGAAGGTGGCCTTGAGCACGTCGAGCGCGTCAAGGCCGGGCTGCAACTTGCCTTCGACGTTCGAGACGATGTGCATGACATGGGAATAGCGCTCGACGAGCATGTTCTCGGTGAGGCGCACGCTGCCGATCTGCGCGACGCGGCCGGTGTCATTGCGGCCGAGGTCGAGCAGTTGCACGTGCTCGGCGCGTTCCTTTTCGTCGGCGAGTAGCTCGGCGGCGAGCGCTTCATCCTCTTCGAGCGTCGCGCCGCGCCTTCTTGTCCCGGCAATCGGGCGCACGGTGACGAGCTTTTCGTCGCCCTGGCCTTCGAGCCGCACGAGGATCTCGGGCGACGCGCCGACGACATGAAAATCCTCAAAGTCGAAGTAAAACATGTACGGCGAGGGGTTGAGCGAACGCAGCGCGCGGTAGAGCGCCAGCGGACTCGCGGCAAAGGGTTTACTCATGCGCTGCGAGAGAACGACCTGCATGATGTCGCCGTCGGTGATATGACGCTTGGCAGCGATCACCGCCGCCTTGAAGCGCTCTTCCCCGAATAGCGAAACGGCGGGCTGCGAGGCAGTCGGCGTTTCACCCGGGATGCGCGCCGGCTCGCGCAGTCTGGCGAGCAACGCTTTGAGGCGCGACAGGGCCTTCTGGTAGGCGCCCGGAACGCCGGGCTCGGCGTAGACGACGAGCGTCAGCTTGCCGGAAAGATTATCGACGACGGCGATTTCTTCGGAGAGCATGAGGACGATGTCGGGGGTGTTCAGGCTATCGTTGGCCGGGGCGCCCTTGAGCCGTGTTTCGACGTAGCGCACGGTGTCGTAGCCAAAGCAGCCGACCAGGCCACCGCAGAAGCGCGGCAGGCCGGGCGATGGGGCGGCGCGAAAGCGGCGCATGAAGTTGCCGATGAAATCGAGCGGATTGCTGCGTTCGTCGCGCTCGGCGATGCGGTTGCCGGTGAGCACGAGGACCTCGTCGCCGCTCACGACGATGCGCGTCGGGCTGGCGAGGCCGATGAATGAATAACGCCCGAAGCGCTCGCCACCCTGCACCGATTCGAGCAAATAAGTGTAGGGTCCGGCGTTCGGCCCGGTGCACAGCTTGAGGTAGATCGAAAGTGGGGTGTCGAGATCGGCGAAGGTCTCGAGCGTGACGGGGATACGGTTATAGCCTTCGGCGGCGAGCCGATTGAAATTCGCTTCGGTCATGAAGAACTCCACAAGCAATTACTGCAGGACGTGGCACGACGGGCGTGCCGCGGACGGACGGGGATTACTGGCCGTTACGCCAGGGCCACGCCTCCGCCCAGGATGCGGGCTCGAGATGCAGATTGCTGTGTGCGGTTTTCATGCGCGGGAGGTACTCGCTACTGAAGAAAAAGGGCGCGGGCTGCGCTGGTCGATAATCTGCGCAGCCGCTTCGAGCGACGGAACTATAGCATCGCAGGCGAGTTCGTGCACCGGCCGGCCCTCGTTGTAGCCGTAGGGCAAAAGGAAGACGTGGCAGCCGGCGGCGCGCGCGGCGAGGTAATCGTTAACCGAGTCGCCGATAAACAGCGCGTCGCCCGGCGACACGCCGAAGCGGCCGCAGGCCCAGACGAGCGCCATCGGGTCGGGCTTGGCGCGCGGCAAAAGGTCGCCGCTGACGACGACGTCAAAGTACGTGGCAAGCCCGGTCGATTCAAGCAGGGGCAGCGTGAAGGCAGCCGCCTTGTTGGTGATCACGGCGAGCGGCAAACCCTTGGCTTTGAGTCTATCGAGTCCGGCGGTGACGCCCGGATAGATTCGCGTGTTGCGGCCGTTTTCGCGCGCGTAATGGCGGCGGAAACTCGCCAGCGCGTCGGCTGGCGGCGCCGCCTCGTCCACTTCAAGCGAGCCGGCGAGGGCACGCTTGACGAGGTTGGCAATGCCGCGACCGACGTAGCTCGAAATCGCCTCAACGGGCAACTGTGGGCGCCCCATATCGTGCAGCATCGCGCTGACCGCGGCGTAGAGATCGGGGACGGTATCGAGCAAGGTGCCGTCGAGATCGAAGAGCACGGCGCTGACCGCCAGGCGTTCACGGGAAGATTTCCGGTTCATCGTAAAACCTCATGCACCGCCGAGGTCGCAGAGCAAAGCGACGACCACGCAAAGACCGACGGCCAAGCGCTCGATTGCCTTGACCGGGAATACGGATTCACTCTGCGACCTCTGCGTCTCTGCGCACTCGGCGTTGAATGCGTTGAATGTGATTTCAAGGTTTATGCACTTCGGCCAGCTGCGCGCGCAGCTCCGCGAGCACCGTATCGTAACGGTGAACATCGGCGTCGCGGCCTGCTGCGTAAATTGCCGAGCCAATGACAAAGGTATCGGCGCCGGCACGCGCCATCGCGGCGATATTATCGACTTTCACGCCGCCGTCGACTTCGAGACGAATCGTGCAGCCACTCTCGCGCTCGTAGGCGGCGATGCGCGCGCGCACGGCGCGCAGCTTGGCGAGCGTCGCCGGAATGAAGGCCTGGCCGCCGAATCCAGGATTGACGCCCATCAGCAAGACCATATCGAGCTTGTCCATGACGTAATCCATGGCCTCAAGCGAACTTGCCGGGTTGAAGACGAGGCCGGCCCGGCAACCGCACTCGCGGATCAGCGCCAGCGTACGGTCGACGTGCAGCGACGCTTCAGGGTGAAAGGTGATGAAGTTGGCGCCGGCCTTGGCGAATTCCGGGATCAGGCCGTCGACCGGCTGGACCATCAAATGGACGTCGATGGTCGCCTCGGTCAGCGGACGGAGCGCGGCACAGACCATCGGCCCGACGGTGAGATTGGGCACGTAGTGGTTGTCCATCACGTCGAAATGGATCCAGTCGGCGCCTGCGGCGAGGACATCGCTGACTTCCGCGCCGAGCTTGGCAAAATTGGCGGAGAGAATACTGGCGGCGATAACGTGCATGACAGGGGCCTGAGCGACGGAATAAGCCATTTTACCGCGAAAGGCTTCGCCGCCTATGGCAAGGCCTGGAAGCGTGCCCCATGGAGGAAAACGCCGTCTGCTGCAGCGATCTCAAAACGGCTCGTCGATTTGCGACGCTTCGAGGAATTGCCGGGCGTACGCGAGATAGACCTTCTGCTCGACGAAGACGTCGAAGAGGTCGGGATCGACGTGGCCGTTGTTGCGCATCTTGGCGAGTATGCGCAGCGCCTGGGAAATTTTCATTCCCGATTTGTACGGCCGGTCGGCCGCGGTGAGTGCCTCGAAGATGTCGGCGATGCCCATCATGCGCGCCTGCAGCGACATCTCCTCGCGCTTGAGCCCGCGCGGATAGCCCTTGCCGTCGACACGCTCGTGGTGGCCGCCGGCGTATTCGGGGACGTTCGCCAGGTGCTTGGGCCAGGGCAGCGATTCGAGCATCTTGATCGTCGCAACGATGTGGTAGTTGATCGTTTCGCGCTCGGCCGCGGTCAGCGTTCCGGAGCGAATCGTCAGGTTCTCGACTTCGTCGTCGCTGAGAAAGTCCACCTCGGCACCGCGCGCGTCTGTCCAGCGGTAACTTTTTGCGATGGCGCACACCCGCTGCCGGTCCTCGGGCGGCATCGATTCGACGCCGACGTTAACGCGGCGCAGGAAATCGCGATCGTCGTCTATTGCCGCCTGCTGGCGACGCCAGACGTTTTCGGCGGCGGCGCGGTCGCCGCCAGCTCCGCCGCGCAACATCGCCAATTCGGCATCGCGGCGGACAATTTCGAAACGGGTGTCGATCAACTCGATACGATCGAAGATCGTTTGCAGCTTGGTGGCCTTGTCGGCGACGTGCACCGGCGTCGTCACCTTGCCGCAGTCGTGCAGCAATCCGGCGATCTTGAGTTCGTAGCGATCCTTGTCACTCATTGAAAAACCGGACAGCGGCCCGTCTTTGGTCGCGCACACCGCGTCGGCGAGCAACATCGTGAGCGTCGGAACACGCTGACAGTGACCGCCTGTATAAGGTGACTTCTCGTCGATGGCCAGGTTGATCAGCGTGATGAAGGCTTCGAACAGCGCTTCCAGTTGGCTCACCAGGAGGCGATTGCTGAGCGCCACGGCGGCCTGCGATGCGAGCGACTCGACGAGTCGCTGGTCGGCGTCTGAAAAGACGCGGACCGCCCCGCTTGCCGGGTCAATGGCGTTGATCAGCTGAAGAACACCGATAATTTCGTTGTCCTGGCTCTTCATCGGCACAGTCAGGAACGACTGCGAGCGATAACCGGTACACTCGTCGAAACTGCGCGTTCCGGAAAAATCGAAGCCGTCGGCGGTGTAGGCGTCGGCGATATTGACCGTCTTTTCGTGTAGCGCTGAATAGGCGGCGACGAGCGTGTTATTGGCCTCGCCGTCTTGGCGATAGAGCGGCAACTGCTTGAACTCGGGCGGAATTGGCGCGCCGGTTGTGCCGCCGTAGGCGATATTCATCGACGCCGTGCGCACGATCGCGAAACGCAGGGATCTCGACTTGTCGTCGACACGATAGAGCGTTCCACCGTCGGCGTGCGTGATCGCTTTCGCGGCGAGCAGAATATTCTCGAGCAGGCGATCGATATTACGCTCGCGCGAGAGCGAGGCGCCGATCTCGTGCAGTTGCTCGACACGGTCAAACGGCTCGGCGGCCGGCGTCAGTGGCTTATCCATGAGCAGACTGCCTGATCGCCCGAAGGTCGGGAGCGGCGCGCGGTCTTGGCGCAACAAAGAAGGTCCTTGCCCGGCCCATCGCTCAGAACTCGAAGACCTGGTCGCATTGCAGCGCGCGGGCGTTGAACGCCCCGGCGCACTCGCCGATTTCGCGCATGATGAGCTCGCTGAGTCCGGGCTTGAGATGGGTAATGTAGATCTGCGCCTGGCGCGCCGTTGCCGATAATTTGGCCAGTTCAGCGCCGAGCATGCTCGGACACAGATGTTTCGACGTCCTCGCCAGACCGTGCCCGTCGTTCGAAAAAGCCGTTTCGATGAGCAGGTAGCGCAAGTTGCCGATCCGGTTGATGACCGGCCACAAGGCCTCGTTGACCGTCGTGTCGCCGGTAAACACGAGACTGCCGAAGCCTGAATCGAGATGATAACCAACGGCCGGAACCGTATGCTCGGCCGGCAGCGCCGTGATCGAACGTGCACCCAGGACGATTTTCTGGCCGACAGTGATCGCCGCGTAGCGCATAGCGGCTTGTTCGCGGAACGCGATTTCACTGAAATCTGGCCAGATCACCCAGTTGAAGATGTGCTGTCTCAGGATGTCAATCGTTTCGCCAGTCGCGTAAACGGTGATCGGCCGGTCGCGCTGGTCGGCAATGGCGTCGATCATCAGCGGCAGCCAAGCGGTGTGATCGAGGTGCGAGTGGGTAATGAAGACATGATCGATCAAGGCGAGCTCGGCGAGCGAGAGCTCGCCGACCCCGGTCCCGGCGTCGATCAGGACGTCGTCGTCGACGAGCATCGACGTCGTCCGCAACGTGCGCCCGCCGATACCGCCACTGCAGCCGAGAATTCTGACCTTCATGTTTTTGCCCAGCTCCGCCCGCGCTGACTGCGGCGTGAATCGAATCAGCCGTTCTTGAGAAAGAACTGCATTTTTATTCCGGCGATCTCGATGACATCGCGGTCGGCCAACTGGACCGCCTGACGGTCGATCGCCCGGCCGTTGATCAGCGGACAAGTGGCGCCTTCGACGTGCGTGATGGAGTAGCCGTTCGGGCGCTTGGCGATAACGGCGACCTGCACGCCCGGCTTGCCGACCGTGGTCAGCGTCTTCGTCAGGTCGAGCTCGCGACCCGCATTGACGCCATTAACGACCTGGAGGGAACCGCCCGAGCGCACCGCGCTGCTCGCGGCCGGCGGACTAACCACTGACCGAGGCAGATCGCCCGCCGGGTTATCGCCGAATGATCCGTCGACGGGGACCGGCCCGGGTTTGAGAGTGGTCGGCCGCACCACGACGGCCTTCTCGAATTCGGCTGCCTCGGCCCGTGGCAGTGGTTCGGCGAGGTACTTGAGCTTGTACTTGCCAAGCTCGATGGCGTCGCCGTCCTTGAGAAAGTGCTTCTTTGCCGGCTGTCCATTGATCAGGGTACCGTTGGTGCTGTTGAGGTCTTCGAGGAAGGAGTCGTTGAGGATGGTGACAACCGCCGCATGCTGACCGCTGATCGCCAGGTTATCGATCTGAATGTCGTTGCTCGCCTTGCGGCCAATCGTCATGCGCTCCTTGTTGAGCGCGATTTCCTTGAGGACGAGGCCGTCCATGCTCAGTATCAGTTTAGCCATTGCTCTCCACCTTTATCGGCGCCTCAGCGCACCTTTAACCACGTCCTGAATTTCGAACTCCAGCCGCGTGCGGCCGGGAACTCGCACAAGACCTTGACGAGTATCACCGAGATGTTGTCGCGTCCGCCGTTATCGTTGGCGATCTCGATGAGCCGGGTTACCGCGAGTTCCAGATTGGCCCCCAGCGTCTGCAGCGTCAGCGCGATTTTTTCTTCCTCGACCATGTCGTTAAGGCCGTCCGAACACAAGAGATAGATATCGCCGGGCTCGACCGCGTAGTCGTGAATTTCGGTGTCAACTTCGCGATCGACGCCGAGCGCGCGCGTCACGAGGTTCTTGTTCTGCGAAAAGCGCGCGTCGGCGGCCGAAATGATGCCGCTGTCGATTTGCTCCTGGAGCAGCGAATGGTCGCGCGTCATGGCGACGAAGGACTCGCCGCGCAGGCGATAAAGGCGTGAATCGCCAATATGCGCGACGGTCACCTGGTTGTCATAAAAAAGTGCGAGCAGCAGCGTCGTCCCCATCCCGGCGTACTGCGCGTTGCTCTGCGAACTGTTGTAGATCGCCAGATTGGTCGCTGCCACCTTGTCAAGAATGCACTGATGCGCGAACGATTGCCCGGTCGCGTTATCGACTTCATGCGCCGCAGTGGCGAGCAGGGCTGCCTCCAGTCCGCTGGAGAGGAGCATCGTCGCCATGCCGCTCGCGACTTCGCCGGCGTTATAGCCGCCCATTCCATCGGCAAGAATGACGTAGCCCTGATTCGGGTTGGCGAATACGGCGTCTTCGTTGTGGCCGCGAACGATGCCCGTGTGGGTTCTGACGACAATCTCTAGCGCACTGCTCAGCGTGTTCAACACGTCATCCCCTTAACTGGACATCGGCATCGCTGCCGCACCGGCGCGCTTGACAAATCGGCCCTTTATGCAATGCATTTTCACCGTTCTCGACAGGACCAGTCAATCGCCCTTTCAGCGCGCTCGCCGCCACGCACTAGCCGCCGTACGGCAACTCGACGCCCAGGCCGCGCTCGCGCGCCAGCGCTTCGAGGCGCACGGCAACCGCGATGTCCTGGATCGCCAATCCCTGCGACTCGAACAGCGTAATTTCGTCGGCCGTCGTCCGCCCCGGATGACGGCCGTTGAGCACGTCGCCGAGCTCAACGAGCTGGCGCTCGTTGAGGCGGCCTTTCTCGAGCCAGGGCAAAAGATCGCCGGCTTCCTTGAGTGCCGAATCGACGCTATCGACGACGATCAGACTGCAGGCCTTGAGCACATCCTCGCCGAGTTCGCGCCGGATCAGTGAGTTCGAACCGGCAGCGTTGATGTGCGTGCCGGGCGCCAGCCACTTGGCATCGAACAAGGGCGTTGCCGACGTCGTCACGGTGCTCACGATGTCGCTGCCGCGCACGGTCTCTTCAGCCGACGCGGCCGGCACGATGTCGAGTTGCAGGCGTTCGGCCATCGTCTTACAAAAGCTCCCCAGGCGCTCGGCGTTGCGCGCAAAGACCTTGACCCGACGCAGGCTGCGCACCGCGGCGATCGCCTCGAGGTGCCCGCTGGCCTGCCAGCCGGCGCCGAAAAGGCCCAGCGTTTCAGCCTCGGGCCGCGCCAGGCAGCGCGTCGCTACGCCTGAAGCCGCGCCGGTGCGTACCATGCCGAGCCGATCACCTTCGAGCACGACACGCAGCACGCCGGTCGAGGCACTGAAGACATGGACGAGAAAGCGAACGCCCGAGCGGTTGCTGGTGTAAGCCTTGTAACCGATCGCATCGCGATCCGGCAAGGCACCCTGAAGGATATGCAAGGCGGTTTGCGGCAGACGCGTGCGCTGGCGCGGCACATCGACCGCCTTGCCGAGCGAGAGTTCGCGGTGGGCTTCCTCGACACCTTCAATGGCGACCGCCGTGGTCAGCAACTCACCCACTTCGTTTTCGTTCAAGAATAAAGCCATGCATCCCCCTCAGGCGCAATAGCGCATCGTCAATCGATCAAGGGGCAATTCTACCGGCATTTAGTGCGCTGCCGCTGCTTCCTGCTGCGCCAACCGCTTTGCTCCGCGCCGCGACGCCTGCTGCAGGCCCAGCAAGTCGGGTTATCGTTGGTTCGTACACGGCCCATCAGCGTCGTCGTACGTGCGCAGCGCGCTGCCCCGGCTCCCCGACGGGCTGAGTTCTCCGCAATCTTCTGCCCCTGGCCCGCGCCTCAGCAAAGCCGGAGCGGAGGCCGACGGCGCGCGTTCTGCCGACGACACTATTGGTTCGGCGCGATTATGTTTGAATTCGTCACCCCGGCAAAAGCCGGGGTCCAGATGAAAAACCTCTGCCCTTGCTGGACTCCAGGCTCTGCACTTCCTTCGCTCGCTTTCACCGGAATGACGGCCAGATCATGGTTCTTGGCGCCGGATCACTAGCGCGATGACGCTCCCGTTCAGAGCACGCTCTTTAGCAACTTGCCCACTTCCGATGGATCGCGCGTCACCTTGAAGCCGCACTCTTCCATTATCGCCAGCTTGGCGTCAGCCGTATCGGCGCCACCCGAAATCAATGCGCCGGCGTGACCCATGCGCTTGCCGGCCGGCGCAGTGACGCCGGCAATGAAGCCGACGACCGGCTTCTTCATGTGCTCCTTGCACCACAGCGCCGCGTCGGCTTCGTCGGGGCCGCCGATCTCGCCGATCATGATGACGGCGTCGGTGTCCGGGTCGTCGTTAAACAGCTCCATGACGTCGCGGTGCTTCAAACCGTTGATCGGATCACCGCCGATACCGACGGCCGACGACTGGCCGAGGCCGATTTCGGTCAGTTGCGCGACCGATTCGTAGGTCAGCGTTCCCGAGCGCGAGACGACGCCGATGCGGCCTTGGCGATGGATGTGGCCAGGCATGATGCCGATCTTGATTTCGTCGGTCGTGATCAGGCCTGGGCAATTGGGGCCGAGGAGCAGCGTGTTCTTGCCACCCGCGGCAACTTTGTGGCGCATCCGGCTGCGCAACTGGAGCAGGTCCCGCACCGGGATGCCTTCGGTGATGCAGATCACCAGGTCGAGGTCGGAGTCGACCGCTTCCCAGATCGCCGCGGCAGCGCCCGGCGGCGGAACGTAGATGACCGAAACGGTGGCGCCAGTCGTCGCGACGGCTTCCTTGACCGTAGCGTAAACCGGAATGCCGAAAATTGACTCTCCGGCTTTCTTCGGATTGACGCCGGCGACAAAGCATTCGTTACCGTTGGCGTATTGCTGGCATTTTTCGGTGTGAAACCGCCCGGCCTTGCCGGTAATGCCCTGGGTGACGACGCGCGTGTCCTTGTTGATGAGAATCGACATGGGGGCTGGCTCTCTGAAGTTATTTAAGGGCGGCGACAATCGCGGCGGCAGCGTCAGCCATGCTGTCGGCCGGGATGATCGGCAGACCGGAATCCTTGAGGATCTGCTTGCCCAGTTCCTCGTTGGTGCCCTTCATGCGCACAACGAGCGGCACCGCGAGATGCGTTTCGCGCACTGCGGCGATGACGCCGTTGGCAATCGTGTCGCACTTCATGATGCCGCCGAAAATATTGACCAGGATGCCTTTGACGTTATCGTTGTTAATCATGATCTTGAACGCTTCGGTCACCTTTTCGGTCGTCGCGCCGCCGCCGACATCGAGGAAGTTGGCCGGCTCGCCGCCAAATAGCTTGATCGTGTCCATCGTCGCCATGGCCAGGCCCGCGCCGTTGACCAGGCAGCCGATGTTGCCGTTGAGCGAGATGTAGGCGAGACCAAACTTCGACGCTGCGATTTCGTTCGGATCCTCTTCGTCAAGGTCGCGATAGGCGACAATCTCGGGATGACGGTACAAGGCGTTGTCGTCAAAATCGAATTTGGCGTCGAGCGCGCGGATTGTCCCGGGCTGGCCATCGACGCCGCCTTCGAGAATCAGCGGGTTGATTTCGGCGAGCGACGCGTCGGTTTCCATGTAGCAGGTGTAAAGCCCCTTGAGCGCGGCCACGGCGCTGGCCAGCGAGCCTTCGGGAACGCCAATGCCGCGCGACAGCTCGCTGGCCTGCGCGTCGGTCAGTCCGTCGGCCGGATCGACGAACACCCGGAGGATCTTTTCCGGCGTGGCGTGCGCCACCTCCTCGATATCCATGCCGCCCTCGGATGAGGCCATCACGGCGACCTTTTGCGTGCGCCGATCGGTGAGCACGGCGACGTAATATTCCTTGCGGATGTCGGCGCCCTCCTCGATCAGCAGGCGCCTGACTAGCTGACCCGCAGGGCCCGTCTGGTGAGTGACGAGTTGCATGCCGAGTATCTGCCGTGCATATTCACGCACCTGATCGAGCGATTTGGCGACTTTGACGCCGCCACCCTTGCCGCGTCCGCCGGCGTGGATCTGCGCCTTGACCACCCAGACCTTGCCACCGAGCGTCTCAGCCGCCTTGACCGCGCCATCGACCGACTGGACAAAAAAGCCGCGCGGCACGGCTACGCCGAATTGCTGGAGCAGTTCCTTTCCCTGGTATTCGTGAATTTTCATGCGCCTTCCTTGCTTGGTTTAAGGGACGAGCCTGGAGATGCAGTCGCTGAAGAATCTTTCTCGGCAACGCGCGGGCGGAACCAGCGCGGGTAGTAGCGGCGCACCGGCTCGGCATGCGTCGCCAGCGCATGACAGCGATCGAGCGGGTAGGGCTGCTGCGCGCCGTGCTCGTTATCGAGCACCTCGCTGGCCAGCGTCTGTAGCGCGGCAGTCGGCAGGAACAGCAAAAGTTCGGACAGATGCGTACAGCCGCGCGTTCCGGCAAACATTTCCTTGACCGCGCGCAGAAAACCGTGAAGCAAGTTAAGGCCTACGATGCGCGCATAATCGGGCGGGATACGGTCGCATGAACCGATGTAGGGCACCGCATCGGTAGAGAACGCCGCGTCAAGAACATTCATTTTTCGGTCTATCGTCACGCGGTCGCGCATCGCGTGCACCGGCTCGCCGGCCTTGAGCACGCCGGCCGACAAGGGATAGTCGTGATCCTTGATGTCGAGCATGGCCGCTTCGATATCCCACAAGCCCTCGACCCGCTGGTAACCGTCGAGCGTGACCCGACGCTGGTGCACGCGCGTGCGCTCGGCTGGTGGAGGAGGAAGGGGCATCGTCTATCCAGGCAATTCACTTTGGTTTTTTCTGCCGCATATATTAACCTAGCACAAGCGGTGTTTATGCTGACAGCCATTTCCGCCGGCACGGCGACTTTACGTAGAATGCTGCATCGCCCTCCCCGATCGTGCCTGCCGCCATGACCCCGACGCCGATTCACTACACCATCGTTCCCGCCCACCCGGCGGCGCACCGCTTCGCAGTCAGCTGCCATGTTGCGGCGCCCAACCCGGACGGCCAGCAATTCGCCCTGCCGGCGTGGATTCCCGGCAGCTATCTGATCCGCGATTTTGCCCGCCACATCGTCGCCATCCGCGCCGAATGCGCGGGCCGGCCAGTGCGTCTGGAAAAGCTCGACAAGCAAACCTGGCAGGCGGCGCGGGTCAAGCGCGGCGCAGCGCTCACCGTGTTTTACGAAGTTTACGCCTGGGACTTGTCCGTGCGCGGCGCGCATGTCGACCCGACGCACGCCTTCTTCAACGGCAGCAGCGTTTTCCTGCGCGTCGTTGGCCACGAGCACAACGCCTGCCGCGTCGATATCCAGCCACCCGCCGGAAGCGCCTATGCGGACTGGCGCGTCGCCAGCGCGCTCGCTACGGCGCACGGCGAGGAGGGCTGCGCCAGGGCGCATGGTTTTGGCCTCTACCGGGCGCAGGACTACGACGAACTGATCGACCACCCGGTCGAGATGGGCCGTTTTGCGCTCGGCCGTTTCGAAGCCGGCGGTGTCGTGCACGAGATCGCGATTTCCGGCCAGCACGATTGCGACATGGAACGGCTCACGGCTGATCTGGCGCGTATCTGCGCCTGGCACATCGCTTTTTTCGGCGCACCGGCGCCGATGGCCCGCTACCTCTTCCTGGTCACCGCCGTCGGCCAGGGCTACGGCGGTCTCGAGCACCGCGCGTCGACGGCGCTGATCTGCTCGCGCTACGACCTGCCGAGCCGCGCCATGGGCAAGGGCAAAGTCAGCGAAGCCTACCGGACCTTCCTCGGCTTGTGCAGCCACGAATATTTCCACACC